>JAZBOM010000248.1:0-6795 GCA_036351205.1 Thermoleophilia bacterium
CGCCGCCATCCGGCGCCTCGGTTGCCGCGCGCGCCTGCAACGTCTCGACCATGAAGCTGGCCACGTGGTGGCCCTTGGTCCCGCGGCCGAAGCCGGCGTCCATGCCCCAGCTGCGGGCCAGCTCGTCGGTGACCTGCGTGCCGCCGCTGATCAGCAGCAGCCTGTCGCGCACGCCCTTCTCCACCGCCAGGTCGGCGATCTTCTCCATGTTCTGCCGGTGGATGTCGCCGTGCGTGATGATCGTGCTGAGCAGCACCGCGTCGGCGGCGTGCTCGATGGCCGCGTCGAGCAGCTTGTCGACCGACACCGAGGTGCCGAGGTACACGCACTCGATGCCGTACTTCTCGATGCCGCCGTGCTTGATGTCGATGATCTCGCGCATCCCTACCGAGTGTTCGTCGTCGCCCACGGTGGCGGAGACGCACTTCAGGCCGTGGTCTTTGACGAACGTGCGGATCTCGTCCTCGGGCACGAGCTGCACCTCGGCGGGGATCACCAGCTTGGCCGGGTCGACGCTCGCCTCGAGCCGGCCGCGCACCTCGACGAGGGTGCCCTCGGCCGGGTGCATCACCTGCTTGTGGATCACCTCGGGCTCGCGCAGGTTCATCGCCTTGGCCAGCTCGAGGGCGGCGAACTCGGCCACGCGTTGCGCCGCCGGCAGGAACATCGTCACGACGACGAAGCCGTCCCCCGCCCACTGCACCTCGGGCTTGATGAGACCCTTCTCGCGCTGCTCTGCGGTGCGCTCGAGGCGGACGTTCACGTTGTCCTCGGGGTCGAGCTCGTCGATGAACGGGATCAGGCTCTCGTCGCAGAGCGTGCAACCGCCGATGGGGTCGCACGGCTTCTGCAGGCCGTCGGGCAGGTGGTTGTCGCCGAAGTGGTGACACACGGGCGCCATGTAGTCGGCCTCGCGCTCGACCACGGTGCCCACGCCGACCCCGCCGTCGATCTTGCGCGCGATGCCGTCGTCGTTGGTCTCCGGGTAGATGCCCGAGTCCACGAAGTACCCCTCCTGGACGGCGCCGAAGTAGCCGCCGTCGCGGACCATGCCCTCGAGGAAGAGGACCGCGCGCTCCTTGAGCTCGCGCACCTTGCTCTTGAGCTCGGGCGCCTCGCGGTCCACCTTGACCACCTTACGCAGTCCGTCGAGACCGACGAGGGTCTGCCGGGCGGTGTTGCAGGCATGGACGTTGTTGTAGTGCCAGGGCACGTTGCGGCCCTCGTCGGGCGTGATCGTGCTCTGGATGTCGGCCGACGTGAGCCGGCTGACCAGCATGTTGAGCACGTGGTTGACGGTCGCCTCGCGGCCGCAGGACTCGATGTACCGGGTGTTCTGCTGGGCGCGCATCTTGTACTGCCCGAAGAGGTCGCGCAAGGCGACGGCGTACGGCAGGTCCATGCGCACGCAGGGCGCCGGCGCCGCGTCGGGCGGCACGGTGCTCAGGCAGATGTTCTCCGGCGGCATGCCGGCCTTGACCGAGTAGGCGCAGTTGATGGCGTGCTGCACGAGCAGCTCCGGCATGACCTTCCAGGCCTCGCGGGCGGTGGCGTTGGCGTTGTGGGCGCCGTCGATCTGGGCCATGTCCACGGCGGCCATGATGCGCTTGGCCACCGCCGCGTCGACGAAGCTGCGCACCATGTTGATGTTGCGGTAGAGCACGTTGTACTGCGGGTCCTGGTGGGCGCCGTTCACGCCCTCCTCGGCGAACATCACGGCCATCTCGGGGCCGGCGACGCCGCTCACGTAGGAGTGGAAGTTGATCGGCCGCCCGACCTCGTCCTCGATCAGGTCGAGAGCCTTGCGCGTGGCCCGTACCTGCTTGCGCGTGACGGCGATGCCGCCGACGCCCTCCGGCGTGCCCTCGAGCAGGCTGTCCATGTGGCTCTGCCCGGCGGTGCGGATGACCATGATGTGGTCGGCGCCGTGCCAGGCGGTCATGCGCATGCGGCGGATGTCGTCCTCGAAGCGCCCGCTGGCGATCTCGGTCGTGACCACGCAGTCCGGCTGCGGGTCGATGTCGCCGAAGTACTTGGCGGCGGGCAGCGGTACGCTGCGCGCCAGGCCGCGCGACGTCTCGCGGTACGAGAACGGACCGATGGCCTGGTCCTCGACCGGCGTGCGCCACGTCCAGCCGCGACGGCGCGGTCTGTAGTCCTCGATGCCGTCGAGGATCTCCTGCAGGTCGATCTTCTGCTCGGGGTCGAGCGGGTGCCGGGACGCCCAGTCGTCGGGGCCGGCGCCGGCGGGGGCGTACGGCTCCGGCGCCTTCGGCGGTCGGTACTGACCCTTGTCCCCGGCCTCAGGCCCCATGGTGGCCACCCCAGTTCCGCTCGACGTCCCGCCAGCCTTCGCCGGCGGCGAGCCTGGCGGCGGCGGCGCGCACGTCGACGTCCCACCGCTGCGCGCAGTGGAGCACGACGTGCCCGGCGCCGTGACCGAGCAGGCCGCGCTTGTCGAGCTCGTTGACCACACCGTTGCCGGTCGGCGAATCGACGCCCATACGCATCAGGACCGAGCGCTCGATGCTGGGCGAGGTGTGCGTGCGGGCCAGCTCGACGAGCGGTTCCGTGACCTGCTCGACCAGTTCCCAGAAGCGGGCTTCGAGCTGCTCGTCCGAGAGGTCGGCGAGGTGGGTCCGCCAGGCGAGGTACTCGTCGGCGCGCGTCATGTCAGGCCTCCTTCAGCGACGCCAGGATCGCCTCGATCGTCGCCGCGTCCGAGTTCGTGTCGGCGGCGAGGAAGACGATGTCGTCGGCCGTCGGCGCGTAGCCCTCGGGGGCGTTCTTGAGCGCGTTGCGCACGTAGCTCGTGCGCATGCGGGCGACGTCGAAGTCGCGCGCCCTGATCTGCTCGAGGCGCTCGGGGATGACGATCATCTTGCCGGGCACGTTGTTCTTCGGGTCGCCGGCGCAGACCGCGACGCCCATCTCCCTGGCGAAGTTGAGCTGCGACCAGTGGTGCTTGCCGGCCCCCGTGTACTCGGTCTCCTGCACGACGACGGTGGCCTCGCGGGGCAGGTCGCGGGCGAGGCTCACGGCGGCGGTCATCGCCGTGTTGCCGGCCGGGCCGCGCTCGAGGCCCTCGAGCTTGGCCATCGCCTCGGTGATGTAGAAGACCTCGCCCTGGGTCACGGTGAGGTAGCGGTCGAGGTAGCGCAGCGGCCGGGCCGCGTTGCGCGGCACGTCGGCGCGGTCGGGCCAGGTCGCGAAGGGCACGCCGAAGCCGGTGTGCCCGGTGGTGAAGCTCTTGCGGTTGAAGTCGGTGTCGCTCGCCATGTGCAGCCCGCTGAGGTCGACCGAGGCGCTGACGATCTCGGTCGCGGTCGCCCCGGCCCGCTTGAGCCCGCGCGCCGTGCCCGTCGTGTTGCCGCCGCCGGCGTGGGTGACCACGACGTGCGTCGGCGGCGCCCCCGTGAGGGCGGTCATCTCGCGGGCGAGCTCGAGGCCGAGGGTCTCGATGCCGCTCACCCCGAACGAGCTGTAGAGCGAGGCGGCGAAGTAGCCGGTCTCGTCGAGCAGCTCGACCATGTGGAAGAAGAGCTCGGGGCCCACGGTCATCTGCACGACCTCGGCCCCGTACGACTCGCAGACCCGCCCCTTCTCGACGATCTCGGGCTGGCCGACGTGGCGGCTGTCGAAGGTCTCCTGGCAGATGATGCACTTGAGGCCGTTGCGCGCCGCCTGGCTGGCGACGGCGGCGCCGTAGTTGCCGGACGTCGCCGCGATGACGCCCTCGTAGCCCTTCTCCTTCGCCACGTGGATGCTGACGCTCGCGCGGCGGTCCTTGAAGGCGCCGGCGAGGTTGGCGGCCTCGTCCTTGACGAAGATGCGCGCACCCCTGCCGGGCGCGCTGATGCTGCGCACCAGGTCGGTGAGGTTCCTGAGCTCGAGCAGCGGGGTGCTGCCGACACCGGCGCGCGCCTGGATGCCGGCGATGTCCTCGAGCGAGTAGCCGTGCGCCGTCATCATGCCCTCGTAGTCGAAGGCGACGGGGCTCTGCTCGAACACGCTGTAGTCCATGCCCAGGGCCTTGCGCATGATCTCGCCGCGGCGCGCCATGAGGGCGTCGAACCTGGTGGCCATCAGCGCTCACCGCCTTCACGCTCGCGCCACTCGGCGAGCTGCCGGCGCAGGTCGCGGCCGACGTGCGTCAGCTCGGGGATCGGCGGCCCGTAGGTGATGTAGTAGCCGGGGTTCACGGCCGAGAGCGCGCCGCTGACGCGGCGGCCGGTGATCGTCTCGACGGTCAGCTCTTCGCCCATGCCGGCTTCGCCCTGGGCGAAGCCCTTGACCCACATCATGAGCGGCTTCTCCGCCGTCTCCGGCGGCAGGTTCTTCGATCGGTCGGCCGGGTCGAGCAGCTTGCACTCGACCTCGACCCAGTCGCCCTCGCGGGCGCGGATCTCGTCGTTCACGCTCATCACCCCTTTCGGGTGGTCGGACGGAGGCAGCACTCGCTCCGGTGCAAGCGGCGCGGGCGCGCTCCTCGTCGTCGGGGTCAGGCGCTCGGCGTCCAGAAGCGCGGCAGCGGCATGTCGACCACGGTCAGCATGCCGGCCGGCGCGTCCATCATGAGCGGGATGTAGTTGCCGGTGCTGGCGTAGGTGCCCTTGCCGCCGGGGATCTCGGGCTTGTTGGCCATGTTGACGTTCGGGTCGCCGTGGATCTCGATGTAGTCACCGGTGTCCACGCCCTCGAGCTCGGGGTGGATCTGCTGCGGGTGGATGAGCTCGATCTTGAGCTCGCCGCCGACGTAGCCGCGGCCGATGTGGCGGCAGCCGGCGACGTCGCCGGGCGCCACGTGGACGTGCGGCGTCGAGCGCTCGACCTTGGTCACGATGGGCTCGCGCGTCTCCTCGATGCGCTCGACCGTCCAGCCCAGCGCACGGGCGATGAGGTTGATGCTCTCGGGGAACCCGATGTGGCCGACGATGCTGCCGTCGGCGACGCCCTTCTCGAACTCTTCGACCGTCGTGCCCACGCCCTGGCCCTTCATGACCGTCGGGCCGAACGGGGAGAGGTCGTTGACGCGGGTCGCGACGATCTTGTCGACGCGCAGGCAGATCGAGCTCCACATGACGATGAGCGCGTCGAGCATGAAGCCGGGGTTGATGCCGGTCCCCAGCACGGTGACGCCGTGCTCCCTGGCGAGCGCGTCGATGCGCTCGCCCCAGGCGGCGTCGCTCGCCCACGGGTAGCTGATCTTCTCGGCGATGCAGATCACGTTGCAGCCGGCCTCGACCGCCGGCACGACCTGGTCGGTCACCTCGTGCAGGTTGCTCTGCGTGTTGATGCAGACGACGTCCGGCTTCTGCGCCAGCACGGCGGCGAAGTCGGTCGTCATCTTCACGTCGCACGCCCGGCCGAGCAGCTCGCCGACCGTCTTCCCCTCCTTGGCGGGGTTGGTGACGATCACGCCGACGAGGTCGATGTCCTTCGGGCGGTCGAGGATGAACCCCAGCAGCCCCTGCCCCATCATGCCGGTGCCCCACTCAGCGACTCGTATCATCGTGCTCCTCCTCGTGATGCATGTCTGCATCAGTCGTATTCAGCAGTCGGCGCACCTCGACCGTCGGCTGAGGCGAGGTGCGTGAGCCCGGCGGGACGGAGGGTCCCGGCGGGACGGGAGAGCGGACGAAGGCGCCGTGGGCCACGGCCGCAGGCCGTGTCAGTGGCGCGTCGTCGAGGGGATCGCGGCTGGTGGAGGCTGGTCGACCACGACCGGGTCGAGGATGGAGAGTTCTTTGCCCGTGGTCGCCTCCGTGATCAGGGGTGCGAAGCGCCCTCGATGCTATGCGGTGCGCCGGGGGTGGTCAACCGTCGGCAGGGCCCCGGTGATGGTGCAGGGAGACCCCGGCGGCGGCCACGACCACCCTGCCGCGCCGGCCGGCCTCAGTGCGGGACGGCAGCGGCCACGACGACCCTGTCGCGGCCGCCGGCCTTGGCCCGGTAGAGGGCCTGGTCGGCGCGCTCCATGAGGTCGCCGAGCGGCTCGATGCCGGACACCCTCGTAGCCAGGCCGATGCTGACCGTCACGGCCACGCCGGCGGGCAGGTCCGAGCCGGCGCCGATGGCCGCGGCACACCGACGGATACGCTCGGCGACGGCCCGGGCGGCGCGCCCGTTGGTCGCCGTGAGCACGACGGCGAACTCGTCCCCGGCGTAACGCGCGAGCACGTCCTGTTCGCGCACGCAGCTCTCGAGGGCCCGCGCCATCTCGCGCAGCACGCTGTCGCCGCGCAGGTGTCCGTAGGTGTCGTTCACTCTCTTGAAGTCGTCGAGGTCGATCATCAGCACGGCGACCTCCTGGCCTTCACGGTCCGCGCGCGCGACCTCCTCTTCAAGCCGGCGGTAGAACTCACGATGGTTGAGCAGGCCCGTGAGGCTGTCGCGCACGGCGGCGCGCCAGAGGGTCTCCTGGGCTTCCTCGACCCGCCGGGCCATGGCGTTGAACGCGTGACCCAGGTCCGCGAACTCGTCATCACCGCGCGGTGTCACCCGGGTGGAGAGGTCTCCGAAGGCCATGGCGTCCACGGCACGCGTCAGCCCGCTGAGCGAGCGCCCGAACGGTATGCTGAGGACCGTGGCGACGATCGCGGCCAACACGAGTCCCGGCCACAGCGAGACGAGTATCGAGCGGCGCATCGCGGCGCTGGCGGTGGCGATCGGGGCACGGTGGTTGCTGACCACCAGGTAGGTGGTCGCGCCCGCGGTCGCCAGGGCGCGCGCCTTGCTCGCCGTCTCGGCGCTCACCAGGGGCGAGCGCTGGCGTTCCAACTCGGCGAGCGCGTC
>JAZBOM010000249.1:0-2304 GCA_036351205.1 Thermoleophilia bacterium
CGCGTCGCGTGACCGGCCGGGCGCCATGTCGCCGCCCGGTGCGACGGACTTCCCGTCCCTCGGCGCCCCGATGCCCGGCGACCCCCGCCCGGACGCCCCGGAGCTCGCCTACCGCGGCCCCTTCCGCGTGGGGGTCCGCCGTTGGACACTCACGAACCCCGACCAGCTGAACATCCTCGAGTACAGCGACACGAACACGGACCCGCGCTACGACCGGCCCTTGCCGGTGCAGGTGTGGTACCCGGCCGTGATCCCCGGCAAGTCGCCGGAGCTGACCACCTACGAGGACACGCTGGGCAGCGGGCCCGGCAATCCCGACCGGCCGGTCATCCCCTTCGAGTTCCCCGGGCGCGCCCTGCGTGGGGCCCGCCCCGACCTCAGCCAGGGCCCCTACCCGCTGCTGATCGTCTCGCACGGCTACCCGGGCTCCGACGTGCTGCTCACGAACCTGACCGAGAACCTGGCCTCGAAGGGCTACGTGGTCGCCGCCATCTCGCACACCGACTCCACCCACGCCGACGCGACCCTCTTCGCCAGTACGATGCTGAACCGAGCGCTCGACATCAACTTCGTGCTCAAGACCATGGGCGAGCTTGGCGAGCCCGGGTCGGGGAGCTTCCTCTCCGGCCTCGTCGACGCGGAGCGGACCGGGCTGATCGGGTACTCGATGGGCGGCTATGGGGCGCTCATCGCCGCCGGCGCGGGCATCACCGCCGGGACGGTGTACTGGGGCGCACCAGGCGGCGCGCTGAGCATCTTCCAGGCGGGCACGCCGGAGTACGAGGCGCTCCTCGACCCGCGGGTCAAGGCGGTCGTGCCGCTCGCGCCGTGGGGCGGCGCCTACGGGGTGTGGAACGCCGCGGGGCTGGCGGGGCTGAAGGTCCCGGCGCTCTTCGTCGTGGGCGACCGCGACCAGACGGCGCCGTACAGCGGCGTCAAGTACATCTTCGAGAACGCGGTCAACTCGGACCGCTACATGCTCCTGCACCTCTCCGGCGACCACGAGGTGCCGGCGAACCCGGCGCCGCCGATCACTTTCACGCGCTGGCGGGAGTACGTGCACTACCAGGAGCCCGCGCTCGACAACACCCGCACGAACAACGTCAACCAGCACTTCCTCACCGCCTTCCTCGGCGTCCATCTCAGGGGTGAGGACTACGGGAGCTACCTCGACCTGATCGTGAGCTCCGACGACAGCAACGAGTACAGCGACCCGGACTACCCCGCCGGCATCTGGAAGGGGTTCAAGGTCTGGTCGGCCGTCGGTCTCGAACTGCATCACCTGCAGCCCTAGACCGGGACCGGGCACGTACGGGGTCGCCGGCGCGAGGCCGGCGACCCCGTACTCACCTTGGAGGGCCGCGATGGGGCGAGATGCCTGCGCGTGCCGCCGACCGACACGTGCTCACTCCGCGACGCCGGCTCCGCCTGCCATCGTTGCGCCGTCGGCGGCAAGCTCGGCACGATCGTCCTCGTCGCTTGAGGGCACCTCGGCCGCGGAGAGCGAGCTCGGCGTGCGCCCGACCAGCTCGAGACGCCGGAGGCGGATCGGTGGTTTGTCCGCCTTCGGGCTGCGGGTAGGCTCGCGAGGAACCGGTCCTCGGCGGGGCGCGGGAGGTACCTCCCGGCCGCGGACCGCCTGTCGTAGGACATGAGGTGGACCCATGAACCTGCGTGAACGCGTGGTCTCGTCAGTCACCGACATCCGCGAGCGCGGGCAACGCCTCGCGCAGCTCAACCTCGAGCTGCTGACCAGCGAGCTCAAGGCGAAGGGGCGCAAGTTCGGCGCCGCCGTCGGCCTCTTCGTCGGCGCCGCGGTGCTCGCGCTCTACGCCGTCGGCTTCGCCCTCGCCACCATCGCCGTCGCTTTGGCGATCGTCCTGCCGCTGTGGCTCGCACTGCTGCTGGTCACACTGGTGATCGTGCTGATCATCGCCGCCATGGTGGCCGTGGGCCGCAGCCAGATCGAGAAGGCCAAGACGCCGGTGCCCGAGACGGCCGTCGCCGAGGCGCGCAAGACGGCCGACCTGGTCAAGGCCAACCTGCGCCAGACCAAGGCCGGCGTACGCGCCAAGGTCGCGTCCGTGAGGGCTATGCCGCGCACCGGCAGGGAGCCACACGGCCCGGGGGCGGCGCCTCCGCGGCCTGACTGGGGCGCCGGGCCGGCCGCACCGTCGTCGACGCCGTCGACGGCGCCGTGGGAGCCGCCCCCTGCGCCGTCCGAGCCGCCGTCCGAGCAGCCGTCCGAGCAGCCCTCGGAGCCTCCCGCGTCGACGTCCGAGCCGCCGGCCTCGGTGGGCGAAG
>JAZBOM010000250.1:0-3393 GCA_036351205.1 Thermoleophilia bacterium
TCGTCGTGGCGGACGATCTCGCAGCCGATGCTGCCGCTCGAGCGGGCGTGGGTCGCCGGCAGGCGCTTCAGGATCTCGCGTCCGCGGTCGGTGAGCGGCATCAGCGCTCACCCCCGGTGGCGGCGAGAGCGGGCTCGCCGGCCGCGCGCCGCGCCAGCGGCGGCAGCGCGCCGACGACGCGGTCCATCTCCCTGACCGCGGCGACGAACTTCGGCGGCTCGCCGGCGCTCATCGTGAACATGCGGCAGCGCTCGGGCTCGACGCCGACGCTCTCGAGCAGGCGCTGGACGAACTTCACGCGGTCGATGGCGTTGAAGTTGCCCTCGCGGTAGTGGCACTGGCCCTCGAGGCAGCCCGCGACCATGACGCCGTCGGCGCCTTCGGCGAGGGCGCTCAGCAGGTGCAGCGGGCTGACGCGCCCGGTGCAGGGCAGCAGGACGAGGCGCACGGTCGGCGGCAGCGGGGTGCGCGCGTTGGCGCTGGCGTCGGCGGCCGCGTAGGCGCACTCGCGGCAGCAGAAGGCGACGATCGAGCGCTCGGTCATACCGTCGCCTCCGCCAGCACCTCGGCGTCCGAGAAGCGGCCGAGCTGGACCGCCCCCGTCGGGCACTCGGCCGCGCAGATCCCGCAGCCGCGGCAGATGTTGGGGTCGACGATCGAGTGGGCGCCGGCGCCGGTCGTGAGCCGGATCGCCCCCTGCGGGCAGGCCTCCTCGCAGACGCCGCAGGCGATGCACACCTCGGGGTCGCTCGCCGCCACCTGGGCGGCGGTCATCGTGTAGCCGCTCGAGAGCATGGCGATGGCCCGCGCGGCCGCCGCCTTCGCCTGGGCGATGGAGTCGGGGATGCTCTTCGGGCCCTGCGCGGTGCCGGCCACGAACATCCCGGCGCGCTGGGTGTCGACGGGGGCGAGCTTGGGGTGGTACTCGCGGATGAAGCCGGCGGCCCCGGTCTGCACCCCGGCGACGTGGGCGATGTCGCGCGTGCCCTCGCTGGCCTCGAGGCCGGCGGAGAGCACGACCAGGTCGTAGACGTCTTCCTGCTTGCGCCCGGTCATCGTGTCCTCGAGGCGGACGCGCAGGCTGCCGTCCCTCTCCTCGAGGATCTCGCCGACGCGGCCGCGCACGTAGCGCACGCCGCGTTCCTGCACGAGCCGGTAGTACTCCTCGTGGGCCTTGCCCGGGGCGCGCAGGTCGGTGTAGCCGATGGTGACCTCGGCGTCGGGGTAGTGCTGCTTGATCAGCGAGGCGTTGAGCGTGGCGAAGAGGCAGCAGACCGCGGAGCAGTGCTGGTTGCCGGTGCTCGAGACGTCGCGCGAGCCGACGCACTGGAGCATGAAGATGCGCTGGGGGACGGCGCCGTCCGACGGCCGGTAGAGCTCGCCCTCGGTCGGGCCGGCGGCGGAGAGGAGCCGCGAGAGCTGGCCCTGGGTGAGGACGTTGGCGTGCCGGCCGTACCCCAGCGGCGCCTTGCGGGCGGCGTCGAACTGCTGGTGGCCGGTGGCGAGGATGACCGCGCCCACCGAGAGCTCCTCCACAGTCTCGGTCTGGTCCCAGTCGATGGCCCCCGAGGGACAGGCCCGCACGCATGAGTCGCACTCCGAGCACACCGCGCAGTTGAGGCAGCGCTGCGCCTCGGCGACGGCCTCTTCGGCCGAGTAGCCGTGGCTGACCTCGGCCCAGTCGGTCCGTCGCCTGACGCCGTCGACCATCGTCATCCGCACGCGCTGGCCGGGCTCGACGGCGGCGAGCTCGTCGTCGGTCGGGCGGGCTTCGGGGCGGCCGTCGTCCCAGACCGGCAAGAGGCGCTCGCCGCGCAGGAAGTTGTGGATCGCGGCCGCCCCGCGGCGGCCGGCGGCGACGGCCTCGATGGCCGTGTAGAAGCCGACGGCGGCAGCGTCCCCGCCGGCGAAGACGCCCTCGCGGGTCGTCATCATCGTGTCGCGGTCGACGCAGATCTGGCCGTCCTTCAGCTCGAGGCCTTCGCAGCCGCGGGCGAAGTCGTCGACGAGCGCCTGGCCGACGGCGAAGATCACCGAGTCGGCGGCGAGCTCGAACTCGGAGCCCTCGACGGGGACCGGCTGGCGCCGGCCCGAGGCGTCGGGCTCGCCGAGCTCGCAGCGCTGCAGCCTGATGCCGGTGACGCGGCCGGCGGCGGACTCGGCGTCGCCGGCCCCAAGCGTCGCCTCGCCGCCGCCGGCCCCGTCGCCAACCTGTGTGTCGCCGAGGATCTCGAGCGGCTGCACGAGGAACTCGACCGCAAGGCCCTCCTCGCGCGCCTCTTCGAGCTCGCTGGCGTTGGCCGGCATCTCGACCTCGGTGCGCCGGTAGACCAGAGTGACGTCGGGCTCGTGGCCGGCGGCGGCCTGCAGGCGGATCGCCGAGCGGGCGGCGTCGAGGGCGACGTCGCCGCCGCCGATCACGACGACCTTCTCGCCGACCGCCGGCGTGCCGCCGAGGTTCAGCTCGCGCAGCAGCTCGACGGCGCGGACGACGCCGTCGAGGTCGCCGCCGGGGAGGTCGACCTCGGCGCTCTTCTGCAGGCCGGTGGCGAGGTAGACGGCCTTGTAGCCCTGCTCGAAGAGGCCGTCGACGGTGAAGTCGGTCCCGGCCCGCTGCCCGAGCTTGAGCTCGGGGCCGAGGGCCAGCACCTGCTCGATCTCGCGCTGGATCACGTCGTGCGGCAGGCGGTAGTCGGGGATGCCGGTGCGCAGCATGCCGCCGGCGACCGGCTGGGCCTCGAAGACGGTGACCTTGTAGCCGAGGTTCGCGAGGTCGCGGGCGCAGGTGATGCCGGCGGGGCCGGCGCCGACGATCGCGACGGGCTCGTCGTGCACGAGCGGCGCCGGCTGCACCGGCAGCGTCGGGCCGACGCTGTCGGCGACGAAGCGCTTGAGGCCGGCGATGGCGACCGGCTCGTCCACCGACCCCCGCGCGCAGGCGGTCTCGCAGAGCGCCGTGCAGACGCGGCCGCAGACGCTGGGGAAGGGGTTCGGTTCGCTGGCCACGCGGTACGCGTCCTCGAAACGGCCGGCGGCGACCAGGGCGACATAGCCCTGTGCCGAGGTGTGTACGGCGCAGGCGCTCTTGCAGGGACTCCAGCCCTTCTTCTCGACGGCGAAGATGCTGGGCACGGCGTTGGCGAACGGGCGGTAGATCGCCGTGCGGTCGGCGATCCCCTCCTCGTACGAGCTGGGGTAGTGCACCGGGCAGACCGGGACGCACTCGCCGCAGCCGACGCAGGCCTCGGTGACGTACCGCGGGTGGTGGCGCAGCGCGACGCGGAACTCGCCGGGCGGGCCCGAGATCTCCTCGACGTCGGTCAGGGTGTGGATGTGGATGTGGCCGTTGAGCGCCGTCGAGGTGAGGCGCGGCGCCAGCGAGCACATCGCGCA
>JAZBOM010000251.1:0-2828 GCA_036351205.1 Thermoleophilia bacterium
GAAGTCGTGTACGGTCGCCACCCCTCCATTATGCCAGAGTCCGGCTCATCCCAAGCCTCGGGGGTCACGGGAGAGCGGCCGGCGGCGGCGGGCAGGCGCTCCTGGGGTGGCCGCGGGGCGCTCCCGGGGACGGCCTCGGAGGTGGAGTCGGGGCGCTCCCGGGGACGGCCTCGGGGGTGGAGTCGGGGCGCTACCGGGGACGGCCTCGGGGCGTTGCCGGGGGCGGCCTCAGGGCGCTACCGCGCGTCGACCTCCGCGGCGCGCACCATGCTGGTGAAGCGCTGCACCATGCGCGGGTCGTACTCGCGTGAGGCCTCGCCCCGCAGGCGGTCGAGGCCGGTCCCGTTGCCCTCGTGGAACCCGCGACAGACCGCGAACGCGCGCGCCACCCGCGGGATCGCGACACCCCGGCGACCCTCGGGGTAGCCCCCGCCGTCCCAGCGCTCGCTGCCGTACAGGAGCGCGTCGAAGGCGTTCTGGCGGACCTCGTCGGCCGCCGGCCCCGGCTCGGCGACGGTCTCACCGAGGATCGTCTGGACCTCGTCGCTCACCCGCCCGCCGGACTCGTAGACGGCCAGCGCGGTGATCAGCCCCGCCGCCTCGCCCTCGGAGAGCCCGAGACGGTCGGCGAAGCGGCGCCCGAGCGCCACGAGGTCGCCCTCGAGGGCCGAGACGGCCGCCGACTTGTCCTCGCTGAACAGGCAGACGCGGTTGCGCCCGCGCGCCTTGGCGCGCAGGAGAGCCGCGTCGGCCGCGCCGAGCACTCCGTCGGTGTCGCGCGCCGACTCCGGGAACGACGCCACGCCGACCGACACGGTGACGCGGAGGTCGCCGCCGCCGACGCCCACCGCGGCGACCTCGGCGCGCACGCGCTCGGCCACCACCTGCGCCTCCGCGAGGCTCGTCTTCGGCAGGATCATCACGAACTCCTCGCCACCGTAGCGCGCGAGGTAGTCGGACTCGCGCGAGCAGCGCTTCAAGGCGGCGGCCACTTCGCGCAGCACGTCGTCACCCTTCTGGTGGCCGATCGTGTCGTTCACGGCCTTGAAGTGGTCGAGGTCCATCATCAGCAGGCAGAAGGTCTCACCGTAGCGCTCGGCCCGGCTGACGGCGGCGCGGAGCTCGTCCTGGAAGTGGCGGTAGTTGTGCAGCCCGGTCAGCCCGTCGCTGATCGCCTGCCGCTCCATCTCCTCATAGCTCAGGGCGTTCTGGATGGCGATAGCGGCGAAGTTGGCGAACAGCCTCACGGTCTCGAGCTCGTGCTCCTCGAAGACGCGACCGAAGAGCCGGTCGACCGTCAGGACGCCGGTGACCTTGCCGCGCACGTTGAGCGGCACGACGATCGACGCCTGCGGCTCCATCTCGGTGCCGGGGACGACGACGCCGCGCGGGTCCTTGGTCATGTCGTTGACGAGCTGGGCTTCGTTGTGGCTCACGACCCACCCGGTGACGCCGACGTCGAGCGGACTCCTGAAGTCGAGCATCACCTCGGCGTTCTCGTCGCGCGCGTAGATGGGGACCAGTTCCTTGCGGCCCGCGTCGACCAGCCGGATGTCCATGGTGTCGAAGTCGACGATGCCCTTGAGCATGGTCGTGAGCTGCGGGAGGACGCTCTCCTGGTCGAGCGTGGAGAGCAGGACCGTGCTGAGATCGTGGAGGTCGTGCCACAGCGCGAGCTGGCGGGCGAGCTCGGCACTCGTCTTCTCGAGCTCCTCCCACTGGCGGGCGTTCTCGATCGCCATGGCCGCGTGGGCGGCGAAGACGTCGAGCGACTTGACCAGCTCGAGCGCGGGCTGGGCGCGGTCGACGGGGTCGTAGAGGTCGAGCACGCCGAGCAGGCAGTGGTGCTTGTCGAACAGCGGCAGGAAGAGAGCGTCCTCAGGGTGGAACTCGTCGTCCTGTCGCTCGCCGAGATCGAGGGACGGGAGGTAGTGGAGCTGCTCGGGCGTCCACTCGTGGCGCCGGTGGTCGACGTAGAAGGACGAGCCCATCTGGAACTTCTCGAGCAGGAGCTCGTCCCAGATGCGCTGCGGGACCGGCCGCGAGAAGACGATCTCGTCGTAGTCGGGTCGCTCGCTCACCGTACCAAGAGCGCGGAACTCGTCCGACCCCGGCTCGCGCAGGTAGAGGGTCGCCTCGCGGAAGCCGAAGGTCTCGGAGACGGCGGTGACGATGACGCGCACGACCTCGTGCAGCTCGAGACTGCTCTGCAGATCGTTGGCGAGCTTGATGAGGCTGCGCAGCAGTTCGAGCTCGCCACGCTCGGACTTGCGATTCTTCGCACCGAACACGTCGTACCCTCTCTCCCCGTGCCGTCGCCGGCGACGCCACCCCATCAAGTGTACCCGCGGGGGGGCGGGGACGATGACTGGTCCTCTCACGTCCTATTGTCGACGGCCGCGTGGCGCAGCTTAACGTGGCCTGGGCAGGATGTGTGCGAGCGGGCACGCCCGGTGGGGTCGCGACGCGCTGTGTGCGCGGCCTGCCCGGCGGCCTTCCGGCCGCCGCGGCATCCGCCGTCAGGTCACTCCCGGTCGAACGGGGCGAGCTTCAGGGTGCGGCGCGCCTCGTCTGGCGTCGCGCACTCGCGGCCCCACTCGGCGGCCAAGCGTGCGACGCGCGCCACGAGCTGGGCGTTGCCCTCGGCGAGCACGCCCTTGTGGTAGAAGATGTTGTCCTCGAACCCCAGGCGGACGTTGCCCCCGAGGGCCAGCGCCGTCATCGTCACCGGCATGTGCCAGCGGCCGATGCCGGTCGCCGTCCAGGTCGAGGCCTCGGCGGGGATGCGGTCGACGAGGAAGGCGAGGTTGCGCGGCTCGCCGGTCATC
>JAZBOM010000252.1:0-2521 GCA_036351205.1 Thermoleophilia bacterium
ATGAACGCGGCCGACGGCTGCGCCGACTCGACGTCGGACAGCGCGAGCCCTTCGTAGTCGGCCCGCATCGCCTTGCTCATGCGCACGCCCTTCTCGGTGAAGTAGCTCGCCGCGCTCGCCTGGTGTCGCGCCGTGCGCAGCTCGGTGCGCTGCAGGTAGTAGTGGCTGATCATGTGGAAGACCTCGCCCTCGCCCCAGCGGAACCACACGGCGACCGGCGCCTCCCCGTACTTCTCCCCCAGTTCCCGGCTCGCGATCAGCACCCGGACGCGCTCGGTGTCGACCACGCGGATCGGGTAGGACGACCCCTCGAGCCACCACAGTGGGTCGTCCTGGCCGTCGACCACCCCCTGGAGGTAGATGTTGTCGGGGTCCTTGACCTCGATGCGCACGACGTCGTCGGCGGTGGGGCGCTCGTTGAAGGCGAGGACGCCCGGGAACGCCGGCTCGATCACGTGCTTCAGCGCCCAGTCGGTCGTGAAGAGGCTGCCGCCGGCCTCGACGAAGGCGCGGATGCGGGTGATGGCGTGCGCCGACACCTGCCCCGGGCAGTTGATGACGAGGAGCTGCTCGGGGCGCAGCGTCAGGCGGTCGAGGGTGGACGGCCCACAGGCCGTGAACTCGACCTCGAGCGCGCGGAGAACGTCCTCGACGCGGTCGTAGCACCCGCGCACCACGACCACGTCGGACTTCTCGACGGCGTCGAGCACGCGCGCCTTCTCCGGCGCGTCGCGCCGGAGCTGCTCGCGCGTGATCTGCGCGGCCGCCCGGTAGGCGCGGGCGCGGTCGTCCGTCTGGGTCGCCCCCGGCTTCGTCGTCTTGGCCGGCCCCGGCTTTGGCGTCGCCGCCCCGGGCTTCGCTGGCTGTGTCATGTCGCTCCCCCTTGTCGTCGCTGAGTAGGTGAAAGTGTGGCGGTGAGGCGGCGGCGCGACACGGAAGCGTCGCGCCGCCGGCCCCGCCTCACCGGTCGCGCTACGGGTGCCGCCTCACCGCTCGCGTCGCCATACCCGCGTCACCGGTCGCCAGACCCGCCTCACCGGTCGTCAGACCCGTCTCGCCGATCGGCTCACCGGTGGGGTCACCTGTCCCGCTGCCGGCGACGCGCCCGCTCGCGCGCGTCGGCTATGCGTCACTGCGGCTCCGGCCGGTCCGGCCGCTCCGTCCGCGGGTCCGTAGGCTGCGTCCGCGGCCGTCCGGCGCGGCCCTCGCCGGCCCGCACGCCGCCGACGTTGAAGAACGCGGCGTGGATCGGCCGGCCCCTGTACGTCAGCAGCGACCCGAGCACGCCGTCGCCCTCGAAGCGCAGGTCCCAGCCCAGTCCGGGGCTCTTAAACGACTCCGCCTGCAGGTCGGCGATGCGCTCGAGGAAGGCCCTGGCGACGGCGACGTCGTCGCAGACCTCGGCGTCGCTCACCAGGGCCTCGAAGACGTAGCTGCGCAGCAGCCGGTCGTGCAGCAGCGCGTACTTGTCGGGGATCGAGACGAAGTCGAGCCCGATGACGCGCTCGCCGTGCAGGACCAGCAGCCCCTGCTGGCCATCGACGAGCGGGAAGGCGGCGAGGACCTCGTCGAGGTCGCGCTTCTTGTGCACGTAGGCGTCGCGCTGCGCGCCGGTGCGCGACTCCGTGCCGTGCCGGTCGTGCAGCATCGCGACCTCGTCCCACACGCGTCCCTGGTCGGAGCGGTGCCCTCTCCCCGCCCTGGCCGACATGGCGACGGACTCCTTGAGGGCGAAGCGCACGTTGCGGTCGGCCACCAGCTCGCTCTCGGCGAACTCGGGCGTGTCGTAGTGCCAGCGCCCCTGCTCGGTGCAGCTCACCGGCACGATCAGCTCGCTGTGCTTGCCGACCAGGATCGTGGTGTTGAGGACGCGGTTCTGCTTGGCCCCGCGCAGCTCCTCGCCGTCGAGCACGAGGACGCGGGAGTCGCCGCGGTTCTCGAAGCGCAGCTCGGGGACCGCCCCGCCCTCGCTCACCTCGCGCACGCGGGCCTGCTTGCCGGCGAGCGCCTCGCTCAGGGTGACGTACCAGGGCCCACCCGTCGTGTCGGCGGTCAGCGGGTAGACGGCGAGCCCGCGTGCGGTCTGCACGCGGCCCAGCTGAAGGCTGTCGGTGATGGCAGTGCCCTTCGTCGCTTCGTGTCGTGATGTCATGCAGCCCCCTCCTCGTTCGCCTTGCGGCTGATGCGATTATAGCATCATCGTCAAGTTCTATTCCGTTCTGGACGATGCTAGAATGGCATGGCCCTCGGACGGAACCGCGAGGCGCGGCGCTCACGCGTGGGTCGGGCGGCTCCGAGGGCGGCGACGCCGGCGACACGGACCGCAAGGGAGTGCTGGAGGTACTTGCCGCTCGCCCGCGTAGAATGCGAGCGACACACGCGAGGGCGACACACGCCGGCGCGGCAGCGGACGCCGCCAGGGAGAGGCCGAGGATGGGTACGGCGAACGAAGCAGAGTTGGGGGCGCGGATCGCCGCGCTGCTCGAGCAGCGGGGATGGAGTCAGCGCGCCTTGGCCAAGG
>JAZBOM010000253.1:0-3149 GCA_036351205.1 Thermoleophilia bacterium
CGCCGGCCCCAGGGGTGGCCCCGCCCACGGTCCCGCCGGTGGCCCCGCCCACGGTCCCGCCAGGTGATGTAGCTCGCCGACGGCGAGAGCGACCACACGGAGTCTCGCTGCCGGCCTCAGGCACGACGCGCCTCCGCGTCGATCCCACCGTCACGGAAGGACGCTCAAACTCCTCCAGCCCTCCGCCGCGACCCCCGGCCCGCTTTCCCGTCGCGACCCCCGGCCCGCTCCCCCGCCCAGCTCAGCGCGTCCGCGCTCGCGGCGGACGGGCCGGCCCCCTGTGGTATCATCCCGCCGGCCCCCGGGGCCGCTCGCTCGCCGGGCCTTCCGTCGGCCCGACGCGGCCGTCTCGTGCCCCGGTCGGCCGCCGAGCCCGCCGTAGCTCACGGCCGGCCGCCGAGCGCCCGAGCGAAAGGACCGCGTGCCAGACCGCCGCCTCATCGACGACCTCATGATCGGCGCCGTCGACGTGCTGCCCGCCGGGGCTCTCGAGGACAAGCTCACGCTCGCCGAGCGCGAGGCCCGCCCCCTGCGGGTCAAGCTCGGCGTCGACCCCACGGCGCCCGACATCCACCTCGGTCACACCGTCGTGCTCAACAAGCTGCGCCAGTTCCAGGACGCGGGCCACACGGTGGTCCTCATCATCGGGGACTACACGGCGCGCATCGGCGACCCGTCGGGCCGTTCCAAGACCCGGCCGCGCCTCGACGGCGCCGTCATCGACGCCAACGCGACGACCTACCAGGAGCAGGCGCTGCTGATCCTCGACGACGACCCGTCCAAGCTCGAGGTCCGCTACAACGGGGAGTGGCTGGCGCCGCTCACGATGGAGCAGCTCTTCGAGATCACGGCGACGACCACGGTCGCCCGCATCCTCGAGCGCGACGACTTCGCCAAGCGCTGGGAGGCCCACCAGCCGATCAGCATGCTCGAGATGCTCTACCCGTTCGCCCAGGGCTACGACTCGGTCGCGATCAGAGCCGACATCGAGATCGGGGGGACCGACCAGGTCTTCAACCTCTTCATGGGCCGCGACCTGCAGCAGCACTTCGGTCAGGCGCCGCAGGCGATCATGACCCTCGACATCCTCCCGGGCACGGACGGCGTCGAGCGCATGAGCAAGTCGACGGGCAACTACATCGCCGTCAACGAGGACCCGCGCGACGTCTACGGCAAGGTCATGAGCATCCCCGACGATGTGATGATGACCTACTACCGGCTGCTCACCGCGCACCACGCCGACGAGTTCGCCCGTCTCGAGGCCGACCTGACGGCCGGCGCCGTGTCGCCGCGCGACGCGAAGGCGCGCCTCGCGCGCGAGATCATCACGCGGCTGCGCGGCGCCGAGGCGGCCGCCGCGGCCGAGGAGCACTTCGACCGCGTCTTCCGCCGCCACGAGGCCGGCGAGGACCTGCAGGAGCTCGCCCTCGAGGCCTCCGACCTCGAGGGCGACGACGTCTTCCTGCCCGCCGTCATGGAGCGCTGGTTCGGCGAGACGCGCAGCGAGTGGCGGCGCCGTATCCAGCAGGGCGGCGTGTCGCTCGACGGCGAGCCCGTGACGTCGCTCGCCGTCCCCGCCGCCGACCTCGGCGGCCGGCACCTCAAGGCCGGCAAATCGGCCAAGGTGCAGGGGATCGTCCGCGGCGTCTGAGGTCGCGCCGGCCCGGCGTCCGGGGCGCGCCCGGGCCCCCTCCGGGGCCCGTCCGGCGCACGCTCGCCGCAGCCTCGGGAGGGTGACGGCGACGCTGGTTGACACCGGCATCCCACCGGGTATACTCCCCTAGCGCTTCAGGAGTCCTCTCTCCATGCCGTGCGTGTGGTGATGACCAGGAGCGCTGGTCGTTGACCGGTGCCGCCCCATGGACTACAGTAGGTAGTCCTGTCGGGTCGGCCGGTTCGGGTACGTAGTCCTCTGACATCAGCGTCGGGGGTCTCTGCGCCCCGACATCGCCGGCAGCGGGCCGACTGAGTGCCCAAGGGCACGTGGTCTTTGAAAACTGAACAGCGTGCAGGAAGCCGATCGAGTCGGCGCCATCCCGGCGTCGGACGATCGGTGGACGCCAGTGAGCCTGCGCACCCTCGGGTGCGACAGGCCAACAATGAACCCCGTCCGCGATCTTTGCTGCACCGCGGGCCTTCGGGCCCGAGGTGACGATCGCGCGACACCGGAGCGGTTCGCCGCTCCGGATTTCTGAGAGCTCAAGCTCTCTCCTAGGCTTGTCCCGTGGCTTCGGCCACGAGCACCAAGTTCTTTTCGGAGAGTTTGATCCTGGCTCAGGACGAACGCTGGCGGCGTGCTTAACACATGCAAGTCGAGCGAGAAAGCACCTTCGGGTGTGAGTACAGCGGCGAACGGGTGAGTAACACGTGGGCAACCTGCCCCAAGGACCGGGACAACAGCTCGAAAGGGCTGCTAATACCGGATGTTGTGCGATCTGCCAAGTGGATCGCACCAAATGGTAGCTTCGGCCTCCGCCTTGGGATGGGCCCGCGGCGCATTAGCTTGTTGGTGAGGTAACGGCTCACCAAGGCGACGATGCGTAGCTGGTCTGAGAGGACGATCAGCCACACTGGGACTGAGACACGGCCCAGACTCCTACGGGAGGCAGCAGTGGGGAATCTTGCGCAATGGGCGAAAGCCTGACGCAGCAACGCCGCGTGAGCGAAGACGGCCTTCGGGTTGTAAAGCTCTGTCAGGAGGGACGAAGCCACTCGGGTGAATAGCCCAGAGGGTGACGGTACCTCCAGAGGAAGCCCCGGCTAACTACGTGCCAGCAGCCGCGGTAATACGTAGGGGGCAAGCGTTGTCCGGAATTATTGGGCGTAAAGAGCGTGTAGGCGGCTCGTCAAGTCCGATGTGAAATCTCGGGGCTCAACCCCGAAACTGCATTGGAAACTGGCTTGCTAGAGTCCGGAAGAGGAGAATGGAATTCCTGGTGTAGCGGTGAAATGCGCAGATATCAGGAAGAACACCGGTGGCGAAGGCGGGTCCCTGGGACGGTACTGACGCTGAGACGCGAAAGCGTGGGGAGCAAACAGGATTAGATACCCTGGTAGTCCACGCCGTAAACGATGGGCACTAGGTGTGGGAGGTGTCGACTCCTCCCGTGCCGTAGCTAACGCATTAAGTGCCCCGCCTGGGGAGTACG
>JAZBOM010000254.1:0-3576 GCA_036351205.1 Thermoleophilia bacterium
CGATCGCGAGCGCACGACGATGCGTCACTTCCCGCTCTGCCCCGCGTGCCGCAAGGAGTACGAGGACCCCCTCGACCGCCGCTTCCACGCCGAGCCCAACGCCTGCCCTGTCTGCGGGCCGCGCGTGCGGCTGCTGCGGGTGCACGGCGGGGAGGAGGGGGGCGAGCGCGCGGGCGGCGCACTTGCAGGTGGCGCGGTCGTCGAGCTCGCCGCCGGCGACGAAGTCGACCCGGCGGCGCCGATCCGCGCCGCCGCCGAGCTGCTGCGCCGCGGCGAGATCCTCGCCATCAAGGGCCTCGGCGGCTTCCACCTCGCTTGCGACGCTACCGACGGCGAGGCGGTCCGCCGCCTGAAGCGCCGCAAGGGCCGCCCGCACAAGCCGCTCGCCGTCATGCTCTCCGATCTCGACGAGCTGCGCCGCCACTGCCTCGTCGACGAGGCCGAGGCGGCGCTCCTCGAGTCACCCGAGCACCCGATCGTGCTGCTGCGCTGGCGCGAGGTCGACGGGCGCGGCGTCATGGGGCCCGAGCTCGGCGCGGGCGGCGCGGCCGAGATCGACCCCGAGGTCGCCGTCGGCCAGAGCTACCTCGGGGCCATGCTCCCGTACACGCCGCTGCACCTCCTCCTGTTCCGTGCCGCCGGCCGGCCACTCGTCATGACCAGCGGCAACCTCGCCGAGGAGCCCATCGTCAAGGGCTGGGAGGAGGCCGGGCGCCTCCACGGCATCGCCGACGCCTACCTCGTCCACGACCGCGAGATCGCCGCCCGCTACGACGACTCGGTGGCGGCGGTCGAGCGCGGGCGCACCCGCCTGCTGCGCCGTTCGCGCGGCTACGCGCCCTTCCCGGTGGCCCTCCCGCGCGCCCTCCCGCAGGTGCTCGCCTGCGGGGCCGAGCTCAAGAACACCTTCTGCCTCACCCGCGACACCAACGCCTTTCTCAGCCAGCACATCGGCGACCTCGAGAACCTCGAGACCCTGGAGCACTACGAGACCAGCATCGCGCTCTACGAGCGTCTCTTCCGCCTCGAGCCCGAGGTCGTCGCCTACGACCTGCACCCCGAGTACCTGGCGACCAAGCACGCGCTCTCGCTGCCGCAGGAGACGAAGCTGCCGACGCAGCACCATCACGCGCACATCGCCGCACGGATGATCGAGCACGGGGTCACCGAGCCGGTCATCGGCGTCAGCCTGGACGGCCTCGGCTACGGCGATGACGGCCAGCTGTGGGGAGGGGAGGTCTTCGTCTGCGACCTGCTCGGTTACCGGCGCGTCGCGCACCTCGAGGCGCTGCCGCTCGCCGGCGGCGCGGCGGCGATCGAGCGGCCCTGGCGGACGGCGCTCGGCTGGAGTCTCGCGCTGCTCGGGGACGAAGGGCTCGAGAGGGCCGCCGCGCTGCTCGGGCGCGGCGGGTCCGACGACGACCGGCCGCCGACCGAGGAGGAGCTGGCGGCCGTCGCCGCCCAGGTCCGCGCCGGCGTCAACGCGCCGCCGACGACGAGCTGCGGCCGCCTCTTCGACGCCGTCGCCGCGCTGGCCGGCGTGCGCCGCGCGGTGACCTACGAGGGTCAGGCGGCGATCGAGCTCGAGATGATGTCGCGGGGCGGCGCCGAGCCGTACCCGTACGCGGTCGAGGGCGACGTCGACGCGGCGCTGTCCTCCGTGTACGTCGACGTCGCCCTGCTCGCCGCGCACGCCCCCGGCTCGGCGCCGGGCGACCCGCGCCGCCCGCTCGTCGTGCGGCTCGCGCCGCTCCTCGGCGCCGTCCTCCACGACGCCGAGCGGGGCCGCGCGCCCGGTCTCATCGGCTCGCGCCTGCACGCGACCGTCGCCGCGCTGGTGCTCGAGCTGAGCCGCCGGCTGCGCGAGGCGACCGGCATCGGTCGCGTCGCGCTCTCCGGCGGCGTCTTCCAGAACCGCCTGCTCAGCGAGCAGTGCGAGACGATGCTCGACGCCGCCGGCTTCGCCGTGCTCGCCTCCGGCCTCGTGCCGGCGAACGACGGCGGCGTCGCGGTGGGGCAGGCCGCCGTCGCGGGCTATACTGAGCTCAGACGCCGCGGCGACCTCGACTGACCTCGCCGCGGCCGACGTCGCCCGGAGGTGCCGCTGCGAGCGGCGGCTCCGGCGGCGAAGGCGCAGCCGGTATCGCCGCCGCGACGCGCCGCCGGCCTGACAACGACAGACTGAGACCGTCCATGTGCCTCGCTCTCCCCATGCGCATCACCGCCGTCGATGACGACGGCACCGCGACCCTGGCCCTCGAAGGCCTCGAGCAACGCGCCAGCCTGGCGCTGCTCCCCGAGGCCACGATCGGCGACTACGTCCTCATCCACGCCGGCTATGCGCTCAGCGTGCTCACCGAGGACGAGGCCGAAGAGACCCTCACCCTGCTCGCCGAGCTCGCCGAGAGCGCGGCGGCCGAGGACGAAGCGTTCGGTCGACCGGCAGAGGACGAAGTGCCCGTTCGACCGGCCGCGGCCCCGGGCGCGTCCGCGAAGGACGCGGAGGCCGGTGGCCGCGCCTGACGACGCCGCCCGCGTCGTCGACGCGCTGCGGCGCGAGCTCGCCGCCGTGGCGGCGTCGCGCCCGCCGGCCACCTTCATGGAGGTCTGCGGCACGCACACCATGGCGATCGCGCGCTTCGGCCTCCGTGAGCTGCTGCCGGAGAGCGTCCGCCTCGTCTCCGGGCCGGGCTGCCCCGTCTGCGTGACCGCCCACCGCGACCTCGACCACATCGTCGCGCTGGCGCGGCTGCCCGAGGTCACCCTCGTCACGTTCGGCGACCTCGTCCGCGTGCCGGCGTCTCGCTCGAGCCTCGCCGCCGAGCGGGCCGCGGGCGCCGACGTGCGCGTCGTCTACTCGCCGCGCGACGCCGTCGAGCTCGCGGCCGCGGCCCCCGAGCGCCAGGTGGTCTTCGCCGGCATCGGCTTCGAGACCACCGCCCCGACGGTCGCCGCGGCCGTGCTCGAGGCACGGCAGCGCGGGCTCGGCAACTTCAGCGTCCTCAGCCTCCACAAGACGATGCCGCCGCCGCTGCGCGCGCTCCTCGATCTGGGCGAGACGCCTCTTCAGGGCTTCGTCCTGCCCGGGCACGTCAGCGTCGTCACGGGGCTCGACTGCTACCGCTTCCTCGCCGACGAGTACGGTGTCGGCGGGGTCGTCACCGGCTTCGCGGCCCACGATGTCCTGCGCGCCCTCATCCAGCTCCTGCGCATGGAGGAGCCGGCGATCGCCAACGAGTACACGCGCGCCGTGCGCCTGGAGGGTAACCCGGTCGCCCGCGGCGTGCTCGACCGGGTCTTCGAGCCCGGCGACGCCGACTGGCGCGGGCTCGGCGTGATCCCCGGCTCGGGTCTGCGCTTCAAGGACGACTTCGCCGACTTTGACGCCGCGCGACGCTTCGCCGTCGACCCCGGCGAGGCCCTCGAGCCCGCCGGGTGCCGCTGCGGCGAGGTCCTGCGCGGCGTCCTCGACCCGTCCGGGTGCGCCCTCTTCGGCACGCGCTGCACGCCCGAAGACCCTGTCGGCGCCTGCATGGTCTCGAGCGAGGGCGCCTGCGCCGCCCGCTACCGGTACCG
>JAZBOM010000255.1:0-3113 GCA_036351205.1 Thermoleophilia bacterium
CGGCCTCGAGCTGGCGCGTCGGGAAGGGCCAGAGGACGACCGGCTGTACGACACGCACGCCGATGAGCTCGCCGATCTCGCGCAGGGCGCCCACCGGGGAACCCCAGGTGACCACGGTCCGCGCCGCGGCCGGGTCGCCGTAGACGTTCACCAGCGGCAACGCGTCGAGTTCCTCGGCCATCGCCCGCCCCTTGCGCAGCCACTTGTCCTGCATCCGCACCGTCATCTCCGGGTCTTCGGTGGTGATGCCGTACTCGTCATGGGAGTAGCTGTTGGCCTTGACGATGGCCCCTTCGCGGCCGGGGAAGGCCAGCGGCGAGACGCCGTCGTCGGTGATGAGGTAGCGCTGGTAGGCAAGGTCCGGATCGTCGCTCATGGGGGCGCCGTCCCAGTCGAGCGGACGCAGTCGCGGCAGCTCGGGCACGGCGCCCATGTCGAAGCTCTGCGAGCTGTCGTGCAGGGTGCGGTCGCCGAGGACGATGACCGGGAGCTCGTACTTCCACGCCAGGTCGATGGCCAGGGTGCTCCAGGCGTAGGCCTGCTCGACCTCGCCGGGGGCGATGATCGCCCGCGGGAACTCGCCCTGCCCGGCGGTGAGGGCGAACTCGAGCTCGGTCTGCGAGGTGTAGGTGGGCAGGCCGGTGCTCGGGCCCGGCCGCTGGCCGAGCACGACGACGATCGGCAACTCGGCCTGGCCGGCCATGCTCAACCCCTCGACCATGAGGGCGAACCCGCCGCCCGAGGTACCGACGGCGGCGCGTTCGCCCGCGTACGCGTGGCCGAGCGCCATGAGCATGGCCGCGATCTCGCCCTCGGGCTGCACGACCTTGAGCTCGAAGCGCGGCGCCTGCCTGGCGAGGAAGTGCAGGAGGCCGGTCGCCGGCGTCATCGGGTAGCTCGCGTACGCCTTGAGGCCGCCGCGGACCAGCCCCAGCCCGATCGCCTCGAGGCCCCCCAGCACCGGCTGCGGCGCGCCGCCCGGCAGGTCGACCATGAGCTTCTCGGTCGCCAGGTCGTAGCCGCGCCGCGCGACCTTGAGGTTGAGCTCGGTCTTCTTCGGCTGGTACCGCGTGATGACGTCCTCGAGCACCTCCCACGGGATCGAGACCGCCTTGCAGAAGGCGCCCAGGATCGCCGAGTTACGCATGACCGGCGGGGCCTCCTCCTGCTCGAGGATAGTCTTCACCGGGATGCCGGTGCGGAACGGGTGCAGACTCGCCGGCAGCCCCGCCGGCTTGATCGCCTCGGAGTCGAACACCGTGATCGGCCGTTGCTTGAGCCGCCACTCGTGACGCTCGATCGTCTCGGCGTTGAGCGCGACCAGCACGTTGACGTGGTCGCGGTGGGCGCTGATGCGCTGCCGGTGGGCGCGCACGATGACGAAGTTGTGGCCGCCGCGGATGAGCGACGGCGCCTCGACGTGGCGGAAGAGCCGGTAGCCGATCGCGTTCATGAGGTGCGCGATCATGCCGCCGGCTTCGGTGATGCCGTCGCCCGCCTTGCCGCCGATGAGTACGGAGAAGGAGTCCATCGCCGCTGACTCTACCCCGAGGCGGCCTCGATACGCACGCCTCCGGGCACGGGAGGCCGAAGCCTGGGCCCGAGAGGCGCGCGGTCAGCCGTCGTCGTAGCCGCCCGCGGGGGCCAAGGTCGCGTCGGCGACGAGGAGGCCGACCACGAGACCGGCGGCGATCACGAGCGCTGCGCCCAGAAGATCGATGCCGGCGCTCGCCCCCATCAGCGCGGCCGTGACGCCGCGCTGCCCGAGCGACCCCGGCACCAGGACGGCCAGGCCGGGCAGCAGGGCCAGCGCCGCCGGCCGTCGGGAGAGGCGCGCGTAGGCGTTGCTCCAGAGGCCGAGCCCGAGGCTCGCGAGGGCGACGCCGAGGGTCGCTCCGAGGAGCCAGGCCCCGAAGCGCGCGCCCACCAGGGCCACCGCGACGGAGACGGCGACCAGCCACAGGTCGGCGGGCCGCGAGTTCGTGGCGATGAGGAGAGCCACGCTGGAGAGCCCGGCAGCGGCCACCAGCATCCACAGCGTGGCCGGGTCGCCGGGCGGGCCGGTATCGGGCACCAGGCCCAGCTCCGACATGATCTTGTAGCCGAGGAACGAGCCGATGCTGAGGTTGAGCAGGGTCATCATCGCCCCGGCGAGGCGCGCCGTGCCGGCGGTGAGGTGACGCGCCGCGATCTCGGCCACGCCGAGGGTGATGCCGAGACCCGGAAGGAGCAGGATCACGCTCGCCAGCGACACGCTCGCCGGGCGGACCTCGGGCAGGATGTGGGCGGCGCCAAGAGCGAGCACGGTGGCGAGCAGGCCGGCGAGCAACTCGGTGAGCCGGGCGAGCCGGGCGTACCGCCGGCCGAGCACGATCAGCACGCCGATGGCGAGGCCGACCTCCGCCGCCACGGCAGCCTCTATCCAGTGACCGCTCAGCAGGAGGTCGAAGGACGCCGCCCCGACGCCCGAGGCGAAGACCGCCATGAACCAGGGAAAGCGCAGCGGGGACCGGGTGATGAGGTTGAGCTCGGCGTGGGCCTGCTCGGCGGTCAGGTCGCGTGCGATGACGCCGTCGAGCACACCGGTCACGAGGGACAGGCTCTGCAGGTCGATGGTCGCCTCATGCGTGCGCAGCAGCACCACGCGCTGCCGGCCGGGCACGCCGAACGAGGCCATGATCGAGGTCGGCGTGACGTGGAACTCGGCCCGCAGGTCCAGGGCCGCGGCGGCGGCCCTCAGACCACGCTCGGTCGCGTCGGCGTTGAGGCCGAAACGACTGAGAGCGCCGGCCATGGCGCTCAGGAACTCGATGCGTATGTCGCGCGGCTCCACGGCGCCAGTCTATCGCGAGCACCCCCCCGGCCGCGGGCACGGCGGGACGTGGCGGTTGACGCACGTCAATGGCGGTGGGTCCCCTCAGCCCCTAGAGTAACCACTACACGCGAAGTGTTTAACCGCCGCTCCGACACGCCCAGGCGAGGCCGGGCGGCGAAATGAGAGGACGAGAGATGGCCGTACGCAGCATCGTGAAGATCGACGAGGAGCTCTGCACGGGCTGCGGCCTGTGCGTCACGCCGTGCGCCGAGGGCGCCATCGAGATCGTCGACGGCAA
>JAZBOM010000256.1:0-3607 GCA_036351205.1 Thermoleophilia bacterium
GCTGGCCCTGAAGTGCACGGTGAGCGCGTCGACGCCGGCGACGTCGTCGCAGAGGAGGCCGACCATCTCGTAGCGCATCCCGGCGTCGATGCGGCGGACGGCCGCGCCGGCCGGCGGCGCCCCCGACACGACGGCCGGCGCAGCCGGGTCGCGCAGCTGGTCTGCGGCCGCCGCGCCGACGTCGCCCGCCGTCTCGGCGCCGAGGTCGCCGGCCGTCTCCGCGGCCACGTCGCCCACCGTGTCGGCGGCGCGCGTGACGAGAAGGGGCTCGCCTGGAGTGACGGTCTTGCCGCGCACCGGCGGCGCCGTCAGCCAGGACGCGGCCGCGGAGCTCACCCGTGGCACGGTCCACAGCACGCCGAGGGCGAGGCCGGTGACGAGGAGGGCCGCCGCGAGACGACGCACTCGGCTGGGAATGACGGTCGGCGCTCTCATACTTCCCCCTCAGTGTCGACAGGTCGTGCGCTGTGCCTTAGGGGCTCTTCGGCCCTCGCCGCCGGGATTCCTCCGTGCCGCCGACGGCCCCCGCGGTCATGGCGGGGCGGCCGGCAAGGACCGAGGCCGGATGAAAGGGGGGCGCCGGCGCTCGGCGCCGGCGCCCCCCTTCGGACTCGCCTCAGTGTACACCGACGGCGTGAACATCCCTCTCCGCGTCCGGGGCGGTGCCCTCGCCGATGCGCCCTTCGTCCGCGTCGGGCGGCGTCTCGTGCTCCACCACGTAGCAGCTCCACACCGGGGCATACACGCGCTCCACCTCGGCCGCGTACTCGTCGAGGTCGTGACTCAGCTGCGTGAAGAGGCTCTCGGCCCCCGGGTGCGTCGGGTGGGCGCCGGTCAGGGCCATGATCTCGCGCGACTGCTCCGGCTGGTCGATCAGCATGCACGGCTTGAAGAGGTTGTGGCTGAACGGCTGCCGGCTGCGGATCTCGCGGAAGAACGGCGAGTTGAAGGCGTCCTTCAGGCTCGTGTCGCGGATGTTGTCGGTGGCGAAGTGGGTGAAGATGCAGGGCTCCACCCAGCCCTCGCTGTCGATGTGCATGTAGTGCTTGCCGGCGATGCACCCCTTCACGTAGGGCGCGTCGCCCCAGAAGTCGACCGGGAAGATGGGCTTGGTGTCGCGGATGCGCCAGATGCCCTCGCGGAAGGCGTTGCGCTCCTCGGCGTCGAGCATCGGCGCCGTGCTCGGGTCGCGCCCGATCGGCATGTAGAGGAAGTGCCAGCTGATCGCCGCCCCTTTGGCGACCAGGGGGTCGACCCACTCGTCGCTGACGAGCATGCGCCAGTTGTCGCGCGTGACCGTGGCCGAGTAGCCGAAGAGCACCCCGCGCTCACCGAGCAGGTCCATCATCTCGAGCAGGTGGCGGTAGACGCCCTTGCCGCGGCGCGCGTCGGTCGACGCCTCGTCGCCCTCGAGGCTCAACATCGGGGCCACGTTGCCGAGCTCGGCGAGCTCGTCGACGATACCCTCGTCGAGCAGCGTGCCGTTGGTGTACACCTGGAAGTAGCACTCCTGGTTCGCCGCCGCGAGGTCGAGCAGCCCGTCGTAGATGAACGGCTCGCCGCCGAGGATGGTGAAGAAGTAGACGCCCATCTCGTTCGCCTGCTCGACGATGCTCTGGAGGAGCTCCGGCTCGAGGTCGCGGTCGGGCGAGTACTCGCCGGCGAAGCACCCCGCACAGCTCAGGTTGCAGCGCATGGTGGGGCTGACGAGGATCGTGGTCGGCGCCCAGAGACCCGGGGCCTGGGCCATGAACTCTTTGCGCTTGGCGACGCCGCGAAGAAGCGTATTGACGACAAGACACTCGATGAATCGGTCGCGACACCGCGGACTGAGCTCCTGGCTGACGTGACGGGCGATGTGGAGCGCCGGGTGGTCCGCCTCGATCTTGCCCTGGACGTGGCGGACCGCCCCCTTGTACTCCTCGGGAGTGACCTTCTCG
This sequence comes from Thermoleophilia bacterium, assembly GCA_036351205.1. Taxonomy (GTDB): domain Bacteria; phylum Actinomycetota; class Thermoleophilia; order UBA2241; family UBA2241; genus UBA2241. Next base: position 1,941 of record JAZBOM010000256.1, read on the forward strand.
GCGAGGTGCACCGCACGCAGGATCTTCTGCTTGTCGCCGCTGCCGACCAGCTTCAGCATCTCGTTGATCATGCGACGCTGCACGCTGCTGTAGAGACCCGAGGTGCGGCTCATGGCTCCCTCCCATCCCCTCTGCGCGACCCCGCCCCACGGTCCCGCGGAGACGTCGTCGACGGTGCACGGGCACGGCTGCGGGAGCGCGACGCCGACCCGGGCCGCACCCCTCGGCCGGCCTGTGCGCAGGCGGCCGGTCTACTAGGAGTTTACCACCGGACCCCTCGTTCGAGGCTGTTCCGTGCCTGAGCCTGCAGCGGATCGGCGGCGGCGCCCAGTCCCCTCGAGGCGGCGATGCCCGGCGCCCTCGACGGCGACGGCGCCCCGTCCCCTCGAGGCGGCGATGTCCCGCGTCCTCGACGGCGGCGCCGCCGTCGCCCGCACGGCTACACCTGGCTTGCCTATTCGTCTAAGGAGTCAGGCTCGCCCGCCGATACAGAGACAGAGCGAGAAGGGCAAACCTGTCGTGAGGCAGGGACGCAAAGCCAGAGGTCTTGGATGCTCAAGATAGCTCGGTTGCCGAATTCAGACACCGTGGTCTTCTGCCTCCTCCTCCCGCCGAGCACTCCCGCCTCCCGGGCTACCTGAGACCGGTCGCCCGTTCGGCGCCCGGACGCGGGCGACGAGAGGAGCCCCCCGAGTGGAGGCGAGTGAGATGAGAAGGCACATCCTTACCCTTGCGGTCCTGGCGCTGCTGTGCGCCGCCGTCTGGCCGGCGGCCGCGGCGGCCGGCGACCAGGGGCTCGGCGCCGCCGTCGACGAGAGCGTCGGCGTGGCCCTCGACGCCGCCGAGGGTGAGGCGGTGCCCGTCATCGTCTTCGCCCCCGGCCACCTCGGCGACGTCGGCGCACGGCTGCCGAAGGGCGTCGAGGTCACGGAGCTCGACGCCCTCGACGCCGTCGCCGTCTGGCTGAGCGCGCGCGAGATCGCCGATCTCGGCGAGGAGCCGTGGGTCGACTACATCGTCGCCGACAACCCCGTGTACGGGATCGGCGTGGCCTCGATGGACGTGACCAACCTCGCCATCGGGCTCGGCGAGCTCGCCGCGCCCGCGGAAGATGGCCTTACCGGAGAGGGCGTGACCGTCGCCGTGATCGACAGCGGCGTCGCCGTCCACGACGACCTCGGCGACGAGCGCCTCGTGGGCTGGCGCGACTTCGTGAAGCGCCGGAAGGCGCCGTACGACGACGCCGGCCACGGCACCTTCGTCGCCGGCCTCATCGCCGGCGACGGCAGCGCCTCGCTGCCGCTCGACGAAGGCGGCTTCGCCACCGTGCAGTTCCGTGGCGTCGCGCCGGCGGCCGACATCGTCGCCGTCAAGGTGCTCGACAAGTTCGGCCGCGGCCGCGCCTCGAGCCTCATCGCCGGCATCCTCTGGGCTGTCGAGCAGCGCGACGCCCTGGGCATCGACGTCATGAACATCTCGGTCGCCGGGACGCCGGCCGGCCCGGCCGAGGTCGACCCCGTGGCGCAGGCCGTGCGCACCGCCTGGGAGGCCGGCATCACCGTCGTGTGCGCGGCCGGCAACGAGGGCGAGTTCGGCCTCGGCGGGATCCTCAGCCCCGGCAACGAGCCGCACGTGATCACCGTGGGCGCGACCGACACGAAGCAGAC
>JAZBOM010000257.1:0-3441 GCA_036351205.1 Thermoleophilia bacterium
CCTGCCGGCGCTGCGTCGACGCCTGCCCGGCGGGCGCCGGCCGCGACGTCACCTGGCGGGCCGGCATGCCGCGCGAGGTGCTCTACGACGAGAAGGCCTGCGAGGCCGAGACCGAGCGCTACCCGCACCTCGGCGGCGTCTGCGGCGTGTGCATCGCCGTATGCCCGTGGGGGCGCGAGGGCTGAGACGCGCTCGAGCTGCGCCGCCGGCTGCGGCGCGACGCACCCGTCGGCCCAGACGAGACGCACCCGCCGGCCCACGCGAGGAGGGCCCGTCGTCCCAGACGAGAAACGCCCGCCGCCCGGCGTGAGCCGGGCGGCGGGCGTCTTGACCGTCAGGTCTGTCAGGCAGGCTTGACGTTCACGGCCTGGGGACCCTTGCGGCCCTCCGTGACCTCGAACTCCACGGCCTGACCTTCCTGCAGGGTCTCAACGCCGGGCGCCAGATCGGCGACGTGCGCGAACACGTCCTTGCCCTCTGCGCGCTCGATGAAGCCGTAGCCCTTCTGCAGGTTGAACCACTTCACTGTGCCTTGAGCCACTACTACTCCTTGATCGGCGAGCGGCTCAATGCGACGAGTGTGGCAGCGAAGCGCGCTCGAACAGTATGACGCCCGCAGGGGTGGCACCTCCGCGGGCGTCATGCACAGTCTACCCGTTTCCGCCGTGTCGTGCTGCGCGGGTCCGTCCGCCACGGGTCACGGGTGCCCCGGCGCGCCCGTCTGCCGTGCGTCGCCGGTGTCTCGAGCGCCGCCGTCAGCAGTCGGTCGCGGGGGCCGCGAGCGCGCCCATGACGATGCGCGTCCAGACGCGGAGCGCCGCGGTCGGGTCGACGTCTGCGCGGGCGACGAGCCGCTGGATCGCGAGCCCGGCCGGCGCGGCGATACTGAGCGAGGCAAGCCCCTGGAGACACCGCAGCCGCTCGGGTTCGTCGCTGCCGGCGAGGCAGCCGGCGAGCGCGTCCCGCAGACCGCGGTGCGTGGAGGCCTCGCGGGCGCGCAGCGCCTCGTCCCGCAGGACGACCGGCAGCAACTCGTAGTGGCGACGGAAGGGAGTGAGGCGCGTCAGCGCACGCTCTTGTGTGGCGATGACCGCGGGGATCCTCTCGGTGCCGCTCGGCAGGCGGCGGACGGCACGGCCCATGAGCGCCCGGTCCTGGTAGGCGATGGTCGCGTGGAGGCGGTCCACGAGACCATGCTTGTCGCCGAAGTAGTACGAGACGGCCGAGCGCGGCTCGCCGGCTCGGGAGGCGACGGTCTCCAGGGTGAGGGCCCTGAAGCCGCGCTCGTGGACGACACGCCGGGCGGCGGTCAGCAGGTTGACCGCGACCGGGGCGAGGTCCCCCGCCGGGTCCGGCTCCGCCCCGGCCGGCAGGGGCGGGGCGCCCGACTCCCAGTCGACGGCTTCGCGCACCTTCACGACGAGAGGGCCGGCCGGCCCGCCGAGGGAGGCGTGCAGCATCTCGGCGAGCAGGGCGAAGACGCCCTCGGTGTCGACCACGTCGGGGTCGATGAGCGCCTGTGCGGCGACCCCTTCGCCGATGCCGAGGAGGAGCGTCGTCAACGCGTCCCGGTCCTCGAGCGGCACGACGGACGATTCGAGACACATCGCGCCGATCCGGCGGTAGGAGTCGTAGAACTCGGCCAGGCGCCGGCGGGCGTCGCGGTCGCGGAGGATGTAGGGGAGCAGGTCGAAGTAGGTCGCGTACAGCGAGGTCTGCAGGGCGAGATCGCGGTGGAGGGCGATGAGCTCGCGGGCGTGCCCGGTCACTGGCTCGGGCGGCTCGCGGAGCCCGTCCACGAGGGCGACGTCGGCGTCGTGCCAGAGCGAGTCGACCAGCGTGGCGACGAGGCCGGCCTTGGTCTCGAAGTGATAGATGATGAGCGACTTGGTCTCGCCGGCCTCGGCGGCGATGCGCCGCAGGGTCAGGCCCTCGTAGCCGTCGCGCGTCAGCACGCGGTGTGCGGCCTCGAGGATGCGCCGTGCGGTCGGCGAGAGCCGCGCCGTGGCATAGGCGAACGCCTCGCCCGCGACCGGACGTGCGACCGGCTCATCCATCCGTGCCCGACCCTCCACCTCGACACCCGCGCGCCGTCTCGGCGCTGGGCCGAATCCTATGCCATCGCCGCCGTGGCGCGCTGAGCGTCCCGGGCGCGCGGCTCGTCCGCACACCGCACGGTCCAGCCTCGACGCGTGACGCGAGCCCCCCAAGATGCGATCCGCTGCGATCCGACGGCGCACGAGATCCGGTCTTGACACGAGCCGCCGGGCGTCTAGGATACGGGCAAGTCAGTTGACCGGTCAGTCTAACTGACGGTGAGCCGTGCGAAGGTGGCCGGCTCTTGGATCGCCCTTGAGTGATGCGGCGGAGGCAGCGCGCTCTCCCCCTCGACCGCGCCGCCGGGCCCTCACTCAGACGACCGGCGGCCCGCGCGGCCTCGTCGCGCCCGGCCGCCGCTCCCGCCGCCGGCGGCCAGGCCCCGGCCGCCGGCGGCAACCCTAAGGAGGCTGCGATGTCCGCTCCGCAAGCCGCGCGCTCCCCTCTCGAAGAACGGGTGGTGGCCTCCATCGAGGAGGGCCGGGACGAGCTCGTCGGCCTGGTCGGCGACTTGATCGCCTTCGATACCACGGCGCGCAACCCGGGCGACCCGGCGCGCGACGAGGCGGCGCTGCAGGAGTACCTCCGCGCGAGGTTGGCTGCTGTCGGCGCGGCGACAGACGTCTGGGAGCCCGAGCCGACGGGCACCGGCAACCGCTTCGTGCCCGACGACCTCGACTTTCGCGGGCGGCCGCAGCTCGCCGCGCACCTGCGCGGCAAGGGCGGCGGCCGCAGCCTGCTGCTCAACGGCCACATCGACGCCGTCTCCGCCGAGCCGAAGGGACTGTGGACGAGCGATCCCCACACGGCCGAGGTGCGCGACGGCAAGCTCTACGGCCGGGGCAGCTGCGACATGAAGGGCGGCATCGCCGACATGCTCTTCGCCGTCGAGACGCTGCAGCGTCTCGGCGTGCGCCTCGCCGGCGACGTCGTCTGGTGCACCGACACCGACGAGGAGTCCTCGGGGGCCGGTGCCTACGCCTGCGTCGCCCGCGGCGTGCGCGCCGACGCCGGTCTCTGCGCGGAGCCGACCGGCTTCGACGCGTGGGTCGCGTGTCGCGGCGGCGTCAACCCCATCCTCACGATCGAGGGGCGCACCGGGCACTCGGAGACGGCCCAGCCGCATTGGACGGCGGGCGGGGCCGTCAACGCGATCGAGAAGTGGGAGCTGGTGCAGCGCGCGATCCGCGACCTGCGCGAGGACTGGCGCACACGCCCCGAGCACCAGCACCCGTACCTGTCGCCCCCGGACATCCTGCCGACGGTGATCCGCGGCGGCGAGTGGATGGTGACCTACCCGTCGTCGTGTGCGGTGACGCTCTCCGTCCAGTACATGCCGGCGCG
>JAZBOM010000258.1:0-3632 GCA_036351205.1 Thermoleophilia bacterium
GGGGCGCGGCTCGCTTCAGCGGGCCGCGCCCCCGAGCTCCGCGCCGGATCGGCGCGTCCGTCAGAGCTTGTACTTCAGCAGGACGGCCTGCGAGAAATCGTACTTGTTCGTGACCTCCCCGGGGACGTACACGCCGCCGGCGGTGCCCAACACCAGACCCTCGGCCCAGTCGTGGCCCGGCCCGCCGGCCGACCACACCCTGACCCACTTGCGCACGCCAGTCGCGCTGTACTTGATGGTCAGGATGTCGATGAGGCCCCTGCTGGTCCACCTGGCTCCGGCCATGTAGACGTTGCCGAGGCTGTTGCGCGCGATGTACCAGCCCGAGGCCCAATCGCTGGTCGGCAGGTACGTCCCCTTCCACACGGTCGTCAGGGTGGAGCGCAACTTCATGGTCACGGCCTTCTCCCACACGTTCGACCACTGACTCCCGGTGACGTAGACGCTGTAACTGCCGTCAATGGCGACGTCGCCGTACCACTCGCCGGTCGCGTTGCCCGCGCCCCACTCCCGGGCGTACTTCTGCACGCCGCTCGTGTTGTACCTCACAACGAGGGCGTCCTCAGGGTCGGGGAACGTCGAGCCGACGCCGACCACCAGCGTGCCGCGCACGGCCACCTGGTCGAAGTACGACTCCGGATTGACCGCTGAGTCGTAGATCTGACCCCACGCCCGAGTGCCGTCGGCGGCGGCGAACTTGAGCATCAGGGCACTCTCGATCAACTCGCCGCCCACATCGTACTCGGACGAGCCCGCCACGTAGATGTTGCCGTCCGCGTCGCGGGCGGCATCGTAGACCCAGATGGGACCGGCGTTGGGGTCACCGACATCGGGGTCGTACCGTGCCGGCTCGGACCAGAGCGGCGTCCCGTCTCTACCGTACTTGATCACCACGACGCCCCAGGTGTCGGCGGTCTTCCGGCTCTGACCGACGACGACGACGTTGCCCGCCTTGTCGATGATGAGCGCCTCCACGTAGTCGATGTCACCCGCCGGTCCGTCGTACGTTTGAGCCCACTTGAAGGTCCCCGCGCTCCCGTACCTGATCACGACGATGTCGCTATCCGAGCCGGAGCCGACGGTCGCGGCGACGAAGACGCTGCCGTAGGCATCGACGGCGACCGCGTCCGCCGTCCCAGGGCCAAGGTCGGTGTACGTCTTGAGCCACTTGCGCTCGCCCGACGCGCTGTACTTCGCGACCATCGGCACCGCGGCACCCAGCGTCGACGACCACTTCCACCCCGCGACCAGCGTCACGCCGTCCGGCCCCGCGGCCGCGGACCAGGATCCGGCTGGGCTGGCCGCCGTCCCGATGCGCTTCGCATAGATCAGGTCGCCGGAGACGTAGGCCTGCGCCTCGAAGGCGAACATCAGGAGCACGACGACCACGAGCGCCGCGACGACACACGCCCGCCGACACACTCTCCCTCTCGACCGACCGTCCGGACGATCGGCCTTTGCCCCATCCATGGCCCCTCCTTCGCAGGGTCGCCCATCCCCCCACGGCGATGAGTGTAGAACTCGGACGGCCGAATTAGGAGCGTTTGGCCGCGGCTCCGCGGCGGATCGTCCACGGGCCCTCCATCCGGGCCGCCCAGGCGCGCCGGCGGGAGCCCGGCGGCGGGGCGCAGCCCGCCGCCGAAGCCACCTCACTGCGGGCTGGACCACGCGGGGACTCGGAGGCCGCGGCGGCGCCGTCAGGGCTTGTACTTCAGGAGCACCCCCTGCGGGAAGTCGGCGACGTTCGTGCACTCGCCGGCGACGTGGACGCCGCCGTCGGTTCCGAGGACCAGACCGCGGGCCTCGTCGTGATCGGGGCCGCCTGCCGACCAGACCCTGAGCCACTTGCGCACACCCGCGGGACCGTACTTCATCGTGAAGATGTCGCACAGCCTTTGGGCCGTCCACCTGCCCCCCGCCACGTAGATGTTGCCGAGGCCGTTGCGCACGAGGTACCAGCCCGACGCCCGCTCGCTCGTCGGCAGGTACGTGGCCTTCCACACGGTGGTGAGGTCCGGACGCAGCTTCATCGTCACGGCCTTCTCCCAGTCGTCCGACCACTGGCTACCCGTCACGTAGACGTAGCCGCTGCCGTCGATGACCACGTCGGAGTACCGCTCGCCGGTCGTCGTGCTCCTGCCCCACTCCCTCCAGTACTCCTGGGTCCCGCTGAGGTCGTACTTCACGACGAGGGCGGCAGAGGCGCCGGGCCACGTCCGGCCGACGCCGACCACCGTCGAGCCGCGGACCGCCACCTGCTCGAAGCTCGAACTCGGGTCGGCAGCGGAATCGTAGACCCGCTCCCACGCCACCGAGCCGTCGGTGGCGAGCTTCAGCATCAACGCCTCCGAGGCCCCCTCGTACGTGCCCTCGCCACCGGACTGATACAGATAGGTGCGCTCACCGCCGAGGTAGATGTTGTTGTCGGCGTCGCGGGCGATGTCGTGCGGCACGACGTCGACGGCGTCGGGATCCGTGGGGTCGGCGTCGACGCGGACGGGCTCGGCCCAGAGCGTGCCCCCGGCCCTGTCGTACTTGAGCACGACGATGCCCCAACTGTAGGTCGTCGACATGCTGCGACCCACGACGACGATGTCCCCCGCCTTGTCGACCAGCAGCGCCCTGGCGTGATCATCGGCGCTCGCCGGCCCGTCGTACACGCGGGCCCACTTGAACGCCCCCGCGCTGCCGTACCTCAGGACGACGACGTCCGCCCCGCTCCCCGCGTAGTCGCCCTCGCCCACCGTGCAGGCCACGAAGATGCCGCCGTACCGATCGACGGCGACTGCGCTCGCCCGGCCCGCGCCGAGGTCCGGGTAGGTCCTCAGCCACCTGCGCTCGCCGGAGGCGCCGTACTTCGCCACCATCGGCACCCAGGCGCCGAGTGTGGGGGACCACTTGCAGCCGGCGACCACGGTCACGCCGTCGGGGCCGCGGGCGACGGCGCGCGAGCCCGCCGGACTCGCGCTCGTCCCGATCCGCTTCGCGTAGATCAGGTCGCCGGAGACGTACGCTTGCGCCTGGGCGGCCAAGACCAGCAGCGCGATGGCGGCGAGCGTCGCCGCCAGGCACGCCCGCCGGCACGCTCGCTTCATCGCCGACCCCCTCGTGTGAACGGCTTCATGCAGGACCACGGCCCCTCCTTCACACGGTCGCCGACCCCCTCGGCGATGACCTGGGACCATTCTACGACTGAGACGCCGAAATCAGCAGTCTTCAACTGCGCGCTTTCGGCGCACACCTCCGAGACGGCCGAGGCTCCACGTCGAGGGAGCGGCGCTCCACATCGAAGGAGCGGCGCGGTCCTCGGCCTGGCGAGGCGCGACGGAAGGGGGCGCAGACCGCCATGCGGTCTGCGCCCCCAGCGGGCTTCGGGCCGGGAATCCCCGGCTTCAGAGCTTGTACTTGAGCAGGACGGCCTGTGGGTAGCCGTACACGTTCGTGACCTCGCCGGAGACGTACACGCCGCCGGCGGTGCCCAGCACCAGACCCTCGGCGTAGTCGTTGTCCGGCCCGCCCGCGGACCAGACCCGCACCCACTTGCGCGCTCCGGTCGCGCTGTACTTGATGGTCATGATGTCGGCCAGGCCCTTCGTGGTCCACCGGGCGCCTGCGACGTACACGTTGCCCAA
>JAZBOM010000259.1:0-2536 GCA_036351205.1 Thermoleophilia bacterium
GAGCGAGCCGCTGCGCGACGTGCGGCGCCCCGACACCGATGCTCGCCGCGCCGTCGGGGAAGGACCTAGACGAGCACCGCCAGCAGGCTCACGCCGACGATCGCGGCCGCGATGCCGACCCACTGGTTGGGCTTCGGCCGCTCGTGCAGGAGCACGACGCCGAGCATCACGGCGAAGGTCCCGAACTGGGTCGTCGTCACGCCGGCGACCGCCGCCGGCCCCAGGGCGAAGGTGATGGTCAGGAGCAGCACCCCGGCCAGCTCGAGGACACCGGCGCCGACGGCGCGGGGGCGCAGCCGCGCCGGCAGCGCCACGCCGCCGGTCAGCAGCGCGACCGGCAGGGTGACGGCGAGCGACACGCTACGCGAGATCGCCGCCTGCGAGAGCCAGTCGATGTCGCTGTAGTTGTAGCAGAGCATCACGCCGGCGAAGACGAGCCCGGCGGCGAACGCCCAGGGCGCGCCCCTCGTCGTCTTGGCGCGCCCTTCGACGGACGTCAGCACGGCGCCGAACGCACACAGGACCAGAGCTCCGGCGAGCAGCGGGGTCACCGGTTCGCCGAGGAAGATCACGGCGACGGCCACGTACGCCCCTTGCAGCGAGGTGAGTGCCGAGACCAGACCGAGGTCGCCGGCGCGCAGACCCTGGAAGAGGCAGAAGAGGGCGAAGAAGTAGAGCACGCCGGCGAGCGCCGCGAGCCCGGCGCCGCCCCACTCGCCCTCGTCCGGCAGCCCGCGCACCACGAGCGCGACCGGCACCACCAGGACCACGCCCGTGACGAGCACCCAGACCATCTGCGTCAAGGGCCGGGTCGCACGGGCGACGTTCTGCGACAGCATGTCGCTGGTCGCGTACGAGAGCGACGTCAGCAGCCCCGTGAGGACGGTCAGCACGGGCGGAGGGGGACGCGACGTCCACGAGGGCGGCCGGCGCCGCCCGCGCGATGGTGGCCGGAGGCGGGTGTCACCGCCGCGGCGCCAGGTCCTTGTGCTTCTCGGCGATCGTGTCGGCCAGCGCGTCGAGCGCCGCGTAGTCGGCCTCGCGCGGCAGTCCCTTGGCGAGCACCGGCTCGAGCAGCTCGACCTTGAGCTTCGGCATCATGCCCACGAGGGTCTCGACGGTCTTGCCGGCCCAGCCGTAGGAGCCGACCACGGTCGCGTACTTCGTGCGCGGCCGCAGGGCGTTGGCGAGGAACGCCGCGTACGCCGCCAGCGGGTGCGGGCCGGTGAGCACGGTCGAGGTCCCGATGACGACGGTGCCGGCGTACACCAGCGAGCTGGCGAGCTCGCCGAGGTCGACGGTGGTGAGCTCGAAGCGCTCGACGGCGACGCCGCGCTCGGCGAGCGCGTCGGTGAAGTGGTCGACCATGCGGCGCGTGCTGTCGTGCATCGTCACGAAGGGCAGGCAGACCACGTTCTGCATGGGGCCGGCCGACCAGTCGCGGTAGGCCTCGATGATGAAGGCCGGGTCGTCGTAGACCGGCCCGTGGCTCGGCGCGACGATCGCGATCGGGTACCGGGTGACCTTCTCCACGTTCTTCACGACCTGGGCGGCGAACGGCATCATGATCTCGGCGTAGTAGCGCTTGGCGCCGGCGTAGACGTCGTCCTTGACGGCGTAGAGGTCGCTCGTCGCGAGGTGCGAGCCGAAGAAGTCGCAGCTGAAGAGGATCCCATCCTCCTCGAGCCAGGTGCTCATCGTCTCCGGCCAGTGGACCCACGGGGTGGAGAGGAAGGTGAGCGACTTGTCGCCGAGCGACACGGTCTCGCCGTCGGCCACGACACGGATGCGGGCCTCGTCGACATGCAGGTGGTCGACCAGCATCGGCTTGGCCTTCTCGCTGCAGAGGATCGTGAGCTCCGGGAAGCGCTCGAGGACGAGCGGCGTGGAGCCGGAGTGGTCCTGCTCGACGTGATGGATGACGAGGTAGTCGGGCGCCGGCAGCGCGTCGAGCTGCGCCTCGAGCGTGGGCCACATCGCGGGGTCGACGGTGTCGAGCAGAGCGTTCTTCTCGCTGCCCTGCACGAAGTAGGCGTTGTAGCTCGTGCCGTTCGGGAGGGGGATGAGACTGTCGAAGAGACGGCGGTCCCAGTCGACGGCACCGATGAGGTGGACGTTGGGGGCGATCTGACGTGGCTTCATGACGCTCCTCGCGGGGTGTCGGGAGATGATGTCGTGACCTCCATGAGAGTATATCCGCGCATCCGTGCGCCACGCCTGTCCGCCGGCGCACGCCGCGCGCGGCGCGCACGTCACGGGCGCACGACACGGGGAGGGACGGCATGAAGGCGCGGATCAGCGTGATCACCCTCGGCGTGGCCGATGTGCCGAGGGCGCGAGCGTTCTACCAGGCCCTCGGCTGGCCGTTGAGCGGCGAGCCCGAAGACCGCGTGGCCTTCTTCCGCAACGCGGGCTCGACACTCGCGCTGTACGCCCTTGAAGGCATCGCCGAAGAGGCCGGGCAGCCGCCGGCCCCGGCCGGTTCCATCCGCATGATCCTGGCCATGAACGTCGAGAGCAGGGAGGCGGTCGAGGC
>JAZBOM010000260.1:0-4326 GCA_036351205.1 Thermoleophilia bacterium
CAGTCGTCGGGCAGGCGCACGGTGAGCTGGTCCATGCTGATCGTACCGGTGATGCGGCAGCGCCGGCCGGCGACGAGCACGTCGCCGCGGTTCGTGAGCGATCGGGCGATGCCGTCGGCGTAGCCGATCGGCACGATGCCGATACGCGCCGGCGCCTCGGCGATGAAGCGCCTTCCGTAGCCGACCGAGTCACCCGGCTGCACGTGACGCACGCCGGCGATGTACGAGGTCAGCCGCATCGCCGGCCGCAGGTCGTCCTTGAACGGGTCCTCGTTCGAGGGCGCGAGACCGTAGAGCGCGATGCCGATGCGCACGATGTCGAAGTGCGAGGCCGGGCTGCGCAGCGTCGCGGCGCTGTTGGCCGTGTGACGGAGAAGCTCAGGGTAGAGGCGCTTCAACTCGCCGGCGAGCGTCGTGAAGCGCCCCAGCTGGTACTCGAAGAACGTCGTGTCGGCCTCATCGGCGGTGGCGAAGTGGCTCATGAGCCCGACCAGCCGCGACGGCCCGGTGGCCGCCGCGGCGCAGAGCTCGCGCGCCTCGGCCTCGGTGACACCGAGGCGCCCCATGCCCGAGTCGAACTTGACGTGGACGCGGGCGCCGAGGCGCCGCGCCTCCTCGACGAACGGCGCCGACCAGCCGACGACGTCGGCGCCGGCCGCCACGGAGCGCCCGAGCTCGGCGCCCGTCATCGGCCCGAAGATCATGATCGGCGCCTCGAGACCGGCCGCGCGCAGCTCCTCCGCCTCCGTGGCGGTCGCCACGCCGAGCCAGGACGAGCCGGCGGCGAGGGCCGCCCGGGCCGCCGGCACCGCCCCGTGACCGTAGCCGAAAGCCTTGACCACGGCGCAGTGCCGGCCGCCGGGCGGCAGGTCGCGGCTCAGCCGGCGGACGTTGTGGCGGATCGCCGCGAGGTCGACCTCGGCGACCGCCCGGGCGCGGCCGTCGAGCATCAGAGGTCCAGGAGACGCAGCACGTCGTGCCGCGTCACGATGCCCACCACCTTGCCGTCCACCTCGACCGGGATGCGCCCGATGCCGTGGTCGGACATCAGCGTCGCCGCCTTGCGCGCGGGGTCGTCGGGCGTGACCGTGAAGACGTCCTTCGTCATCACGTCGGCCACGGTCGCCGCCGCCGCCTTGCGCAGCCGCTCCTCGAACTTCTTCTGGCTCTGGATGTAGATCAGGCTGTCGAGGAACTGGATGTAGTGCGGGAAGTGGAGCTCGGCGTCGAGCGCCATCAGGTCACCGTCGGTGGCGATGCCGAGCAGGGTGCCCTCGGCGTCGACCACGGGCGCGCCGCCGACCTTCTTGCGTCGCATGAGCTCGGCGAACTCCTTGACCGTCGCCTCGGGGCAGATGGTGACGACCTCGGTCTGCATGATGTCGCGGACGAGCGGCTCGTCGCTCGGCTCCGGGTCGCGCTTAGCCATGGTGCTGGTCCTCCTCGTCCTCGTCGTCCTCGTCGTCCTCGTCGTCGGTCTTCAGGCGCTCGATGGCCACCGGCAGGTAGCGGAGCACGTCGCCGGCCACCATGCCTTCTGTACCCACTTCGCGCTCGGCCGCGAGATCTGCAGCCAGACCGTGCAGGTAGGCGCCGAGGCAGGCGGCGTCGGTCGCGCCGAGGCCCTTGGCGAGCTGGGCGGCGATGGCGCCGCTCAACACGTCGCCGGTGCCCGGGGTGGCAAGGCCGGGGTTGCCGGTCGGCACGATGTAGACGGTGCCCGACGGATCGGCGACGATCGTCGCCTCGCCCTTGAGGACGACGGTCGCGTCGGCCCGCTGCGCGGCGGCGCGGGCGTTGTCGAGCCGGTGGGCGGCGATCTCGGCCGCCGGCCGCTCGAGGAGGCGGCCGAGCTCGCCCTCGTGCGGCGTCAGCACCGTCGGCGCCGTGCGCCCGGCGACCAGCTCGGGGCGGCCGCCGAGGGCGTAGAGGCCGTCGGCGTCGATGAGGAGCGGGGTGTCGGCGGCGAGCAGCTCGCGCACCAGCAGCTGGGTCTCGTCGCCGCGCCCCAGACCGGGGCCCAGAGCGACGGCGCCGAAGGCGGCGACCTCGTCGGCGACCGCCGCGCGGCTGGCCGTCGTGTAGGCGCCGGCCTCGCCGGGCACGCGCACGGTGATGACCTCGGGGTAGGGCTTGGCCTGCTCGGCCCCGTCGGGCGCCGTGCAGTGCACGAGGCCGGCGCCGCCGCGAAGGGCGGCCATGGCCGCCATGTGGGCGGCGCCGGTCATGCCGGCGGCGCCGCCGACCACGAGCACGGTGCCGACCGAGCGCTTGTGGTCGAGCGAGCCCTTCTCGACGAGCAGCGGCTGCAGGCCCGTCGCCGTCAGGAGCCACACGTCGGCCTCGCGCTCGCAGAGCGACGGGATACCGATGGGGACGACGACGACCTCGCCCGAGAGCGCGCCGCCGGGGGTCACGAAGTGACCGACCTTGGCGGCGTGCAGGGCGACGGTGAGGTCGGCGGCCACGGCGGGGCCGTGCACGGCGCCGGCGTTGGCGCCGACGCCGCTCGCGATGTCGACGCTGACGACCTCGGCCGAGGTCTCGTTGATGAGCTCGATGGCGGCCGCCGCGGCGCCCTTGGCCGCGCCGGTGAAGCCGGTCCCGAAGATGGCGTCGACGACGACGTCGGCCATCTCGGTGACCGTCACGACGCCCGGCTCGGCCTCGCCCGCGGCGGTGAAGCCGACCCGCGGCTCGATCCCCAGCCGCTGGAGGATCTCGAGGTTCAGGCGAGCGTCGCCCTTGTACTCTTCGGGCGCCGCCAGCGTCACCACCGTCACCTCGACGCCGGCGTCGGAGAGCTCGCGCGCGACGACGAAGCCGTCGCCGCCGTTGTTGCCCTTGCCGCAGAAGACGACCGCCTCCTCGGGCTCGTAGCGCTCGAGGATCTCGCCGGCCACGGCGGCTCCGGCGCGCTCCATCAGGTGGGAGCCGGGGATGCCGACGCCCTGGATCGCCGCGAGGTCGATCTGCTGCATCGCGTCGGCGGTGTAGAGGGGCAGCAGCAGGGACTCATACATCAGCGTCCTCCTTCAGCGCGGCGGCCACGGCGTAGGCCATGCCGGCGGTGTGACTCAGCGACAGCTCGACGCGGGTGACGCCGAGACGCCGGGCGACGTCGGCGACGCCGCCGTGGAGCGCGACCAGCGGCTTGCCGCCCGAGAGGACCTCGATGTCGCGCCACACGAAGCCGATGATACCGATTCCCAGCGCCTTGCCCACCGCCTCCTTGGCGGCGAAGCGCGCCGCGTAGTGCGGGTACGGGGCGGCGAAGCCGTCGCAGTAGGCGCGCTCCTGCGGGCTGAAGAGCCGCTCGTAGGCGGCCGGCCGACGCTCGAGCAGCCGGCCGATCCGCTCCGCGGCGATGACGTCGATGCCGAGGCCGAAGAGCCGCCCGGCGGGCGGGATCTCGGGCGGCCTCACTCGACCGTCACCGTCTTGGCGAGGTTGCGCGGCTGGTCGACGTTGAAGCCCTTGAGTGTGGCGATGTGGTAGGCGAGCAGCTGCAGCGGGACCACGGTGAGGATCGGCGCCAGGTGGTGGTCGGTGCGCGGCACCCAGAGCACGTCGCGCGAGAGCTCGCGGATCGTGTCGTTGCCGTCGGTCGCCACGGCGATCACGTCGGCGCCGCGGGCGCGCACCTCCTCGACGTTGCTGACCAGCTTGGGGAAGACGGGGCTGTCGTCGGCGACGACGACCACCGGCGACTCCTTGTCGAGCAGGGCGATGGGCCCGTGCTTCATCTCGCCGGCGGCGTAGGCCTCGGTCGGGATGTAGCTGATCTCCTTGAGCTTGAGCGCGCCCTCGAGGCAGACGGCGAAGCCCATGCCGCGGCCGAGGTAGAGGAAGAAGCGCTCGTCGCGGTAGCGGGCGGCGATCTCCTCGACGGCGCTCGGCCGCGCGAGCAGCTCCTCGAGCTTCTCGGGGACGGCGCGCAGCTCGTGCCCGAGGCGGCGCAGCTCGGCCTCGGGCTGCACGCCGCGCGCCCAGGCGAGACGCAGGGCGAGGAGGAGAAGGGCGGCGACCTGGGCGGTGTGCGTCTTGGTCGCCGCCACCCCGATCTCGAGCCCGGCGCGGGTGAAGAGCACGTGGTCGGCCTCGCGCGTCGCCTGGCTGCCCATGATGTTGCACAGGGCAAGCACCGGCGAGCCGGCGGCGCGCGCGAGGCGCATCGCCGCCAGCGTGTCGGCGGTCTCGCCCGACTGAGTGATGCCGATCACCAGCGTGTCCGGGTCGAAGACCGGCTCGCGGTAGCGGAACTCGCTGGCGACGTCGATCTGCACCGGCACGCGGGCGAGCTGCTCGATCGCGTAGGAGACGATC
>JAZBOM010000261.1:0-2388 GCA_036351205.1 Thermoleophilia bacterium
CCGCCGGCCGGCGCGGCCGTCCGCCGCATCGACGCCGGGATGCGCTACGAGATGGTCGGCCTCCTCTGCGACGACGTCGCCGGCGTCGACGCGCTCACCGTGCACTTCAGGGCCAGCGCCGACGGCCGCTCCTGGGGCGAGTGGGTCGCGGCGCCGGTCGAGCGCGTCGCCGAGCAGGGCGAGGAGGTCGCGCGCGCCTTCACCGACCCGGTCTGGCTCGGGGAGGGGCGCTTCGTGCAGGTCGCGGTGACGTCGGCGGACGGGATCCGCCGTCGCGTGCCGCGGCCGCGCCTCGTCTTCCTCAACACCAGCGGCGACGCGACGCTCGCCGACACCCTGACGAACGCGGCGCGCAGCGTCGCCTGCACGCTCGGCGGTCTGCAGGCGGCCCCCGAGGCGCAGGCCATGACCACCAAGCCGTCCATCGTGTCGCGTAGCCAGTGGGGGGCGAACGAGGACTGGCGTAGCGGGAGTCCCAGTTTCGCGCCGTTGAAGATGGCCTTCGTGCACCACACCGCCGGCAGCAACTCGTACTCGGCATCCGACGCGCCGGCCATCGTGCGCGGCATCTACTACTACCACACGCACGCGCTCGACTGGAGCGACATCGGCTACAACTTCCTCATCGACCGCTACGGGGTCATCTACGAGGGTCGCTACGGAGGCATCACGAGCGGCGTCATCGGAGCCCAGGTCTACGGGTTCAACACCTCGAGTACCGGCATCTCGGTCATGGGGACCTTCGGCACGGCGGCTCCGCCGAGCGCCGCCATGACCTCGCTCAAGCGCCTCCTGGCCTGGAAGCTCGACGTGCACCACATCAACCCGCTGGCCAAGGCCAGCATGGTCTGCTACGCGACGCAGAAGTACACCAAGGGTTCGACCGTGACGTTCAACGTCATCTCCGGGCACCGCAACGCGAACTACACCGCCTGTCCCGGCGACGCCTTCTATGCCCTGCTGCCCTCGGTGCGCAAGGCCGTGGGCGGCATGGGCCTGCCCAAGATCTACGACGTCAAGACGTCGCGGAGCGTGATCAGCCCGAACGGCGACGACTTCCGCGACTCGGTCACGCTGAGCTTCGTCGGCTCCGAGGTCCTCGATTGGACGCTGCAGGTCAAGGCCGCCGACGGCAGCGTGGTGCGCACGAAGACGGGTCGCGGCCAGAGTGTGTCCGTGGCCTGGGCGGGGTTGTCGGATGAGGGCACCCCGGTACGCGACGGCACGTACTCGATGGTGGTGTCCGCCACCAGTTCCCTGGGCACCGCGCGCGCGGCGACGGCCGAGGTGGTCGTCGACACGGAGGCGCCGGTGCCGGTCGCCTGCTACCTGGGGTCGCCGTTCTTCAGCCCGAACGCGGACGGCTACATCGAGAACGCCAGGCTCAAGCTCACGTCGGCGGAGCGGGCCGTCCTGCGGGTCTCGGTGCTCGACGAGACGGGCACGTTCCTCCTCAAACTGGTCGGCTGGAAGAGCATCGGCACGTCGCGCGTGATCGTCCCCTGGGACGGCAAGATCCCGGTCGACGGCGTGCTGAGGCGCGCGCCGGAGGGGCCCTACCAGGTGAAGGTGGAGCTGCGCGACCCGGCGGGCAACACCGGTGTGACCGTGCTGCCCGTGAGCCTCGACCTCACGACCGGCTTCCTTACCCCGGCGCCGCCCTCGTTCTCGCCCAACGGTGACGGGATCAAGGACGAGATGTCGCTCGGGTTCACGCTGACGCGCCCGGCGACCGCCCGGGCACTCGTGCAGTTCGACGGCGTCACCGTGCGCACCTGGGAGCTCGGCGAGCTCGCCGCCGGGGTGCACGGCGTGACCTGGGACGGCCTCGACGACGCCGGCCTCGCGCTCGCGAGCGGCGTCTATCGCGCCCGCGTCGAGGTCGAGAGCGAGCTCGGCGCCTCGGCGGTGGCGAAGAAGGTCACGCTCGACCGCACCAAGCCGCGCATCTACGCGCCTCTCGCAGTCTCGGTGACCCTCGGTTCGACGGCGAGCATCCGCTACACCGTGACCGACCGCTGGAGCCCGATGGCCAAGGTGACGGTGACCATCAAGCGGGCCAGCGACGGCGTCGTCGTGAAGAAGCTGTACCTCGGCTGGGTGACGACCGGGGCGTCTCACCGGGCCGCGTGGAAGCCCCCGTCGCGCCGCCGGTACATCGCCACCTTCAGAGCCGTCGACCAGGCCGGCAACCGGCAGTACGAGCTCAAGAGGTGCGTGATCAAGGTGCTGTGACGGCGAGGCCGGCGCGGGCGGTCGTCGCCCGCGCCGGCCTTGCTCGTGCGGCCAGCGCTCGCGCCGGCCTCGTTGGCTCACCTCTTGCCCGCGCCGGCCTCGCTCGCACGGCCATGGCTCGCGTCGGCCTCGCTCGTGTGGGACCGCAGTGCG
>JAZBOM010000262.1:0-11090 GCA_036351205.1 Thermoleophilia bacterium
GAGCCGGCGGGCCCGTCCCACGGCCGCTCCGACCGCCGCCTCGAGCGTCGCCGCAGGCGCGAACCAGAGCCGGCGAAGGTCGGCGTCGGCGACGCCGGGGCAGCAGGCGACGACGTGGGGGCAGCGAGCGAGGAAGCGGGCCAGCAGACACGAGTGGTCCTTCTCGATGGTGTAGGCGGCGACGGCGCGGGCGAGCGCTTCGTCGGGCCCGGCCGCCCCGTCGAACGGTTGCAGCATCTCGTCGCTGCCAAGACCGTCTGCACAGCCGGCGGCGAGCACGACGACGGTCTCCGGTCCGACGAGCGGCTCGACGGCGATGAGCGCCTTGAGCGCCTGATAGAGGTTGAGGTCGAGGGGCGCGCCCGGCCCGGTCACGATGAGATCGGGCGCGCGCGGGACCTCGACCGCGGCCGTGCGGCGTACGAAGGCGACGAGTTCGTCGTGCGCCGCCTGCGGATCCCCGGCCGCTGCGGCGGTCGGCCGCAGTTTCCGGTCCAGGGCGACGTTGACGATGAAGTCGAGCGGCGCGAGACGCAGAGCCGCCAGCATGTCCTCGTGGACGGGATTGCCGTTGAGTGCGCCCGGGCGTGCGCGCTCGTGCGCGACGGCCTCGGGAGCGTGGTTCCGCACGATGGTCTCGTACGCGGCGACGCCCGGCAGCAGGGCCTTGCGCCCGCCGGTGAACCCCGCGAACTCGTGCGGCTCCACGACGCCGAGCGCGATGCGCAGATCGGCGTCCACCACCGCCCGGCTGATGCGCACGGGCGTCCCGGCGGGCGTGACCCCGACCTCGAGACACGCGCTCCGGCGTGCGTCGTGGGTCGCCACGCGCACCCGGTGCAGCAGGTCCTCCCCGAGCCTGTCGCGTAGTTCCGCCGCGGTGGCCGGCCGGTGGGCGCCGCCACCGACGATCACCGTGACGGCGTCGGGGGCGAGCCCTCCGGCGGCGAGTTCGTCGAGCACCACGGGCAGAAGAAGGCGGTCCGGCACTGCTCTGGTCGCGTCGCTCGTGACGATGGCCGCCGAGGAGCGCCCCACCGCCAGGGCGCGTAGCGGCGGCGCCCCCGTCGGTGCCTCCAGGGCGGCGCGCAGCACGGCGGCAGTATCGATCGCGGGGGGATCCGCGACGCACCGCAGCCTGGCGTCGGCACCGTCGAGGACCCCACCCTCGAGGAGGCTGTCGAGCGCGTCGTCGATGTCGGCCAAGCGGCTGAGGTCTTCGCGTCCCACAGTCGAGAGTCTACCGGAGCGGAGCGCGGCGGCGGCGTGCTCGTGACTCTTGCCCTGCCCCGGCAGACCGCTCCTCGGCCCCTCCCTGACGGGTTGACGCTCGGGGACGGGGCGGCTCTACTGTCTGAGCGCATGGATCGCCTCGTCCTCTTCGACATCGACTGCACGCTGATCGACGCCCACGGCGCCGGCGGCCGCGCCATCTACGCGGCGCTGGAGCGTGTCTACGGGGTGAGCGGCGACCTCGACGGCTACACGTTCCACGGCCGCACGGACCCCGCCATCATCCGCGATCTGGCGACCCGCTGGGGCGTCGGTGCGGACGAGGTCGACGCTCGACTCGAGGAGTGCCTCAAGGTGTACGTCGGGCTTCTCGCCGACGAGGTCGGCGCGGGGCGGACCGACACGCTGCCCGGTGTGGCCGAGCTGGTCGCCGCGCTGGCGGCCGACCCCGGCGTCGTGCTCGGGCTGCTGACCGGCAACATCGCCGAAGGGGCGGCGATCAAGCTGGCGCCGACCGGGCTCCGCGAGCACTTCGCGGTCGGGGCCTACGGATCCGACTCGGGGCTGCGCTCGGATCTGCCGGCGGTCGCCGTGCGGCGCGCTCAAGATCTCACGGGGCGGCGTTTCACCGGCAAGGAGATCGTCGTCATCGGCGACACGCCGGCCGACGTCGAGTGCGGGGCCGCGCTCGGGGTCAAGGCCATCGCCGTGGCGACGGGGCGCCACTCGGTCGACGAGCTCGCCGCGCACGGACCGGATCACGTCTTCGAGGACTTCTCGGACTGGCGACGCGCCCTGGCCGCGATCCTCGGGTGAGCACGGCGCCGCCGCTCCGAGAGCGGGGGCTGAGCACGGGCGCCGGCCACCGTGGCGGGGCGGCTGCGGCCGAGCGGTTGGGGCCGAGTCACCGGAGCCGGAGCACGCGGGCGAGTCGTCGGCGCCGGAGCACGCGGGCGAGCCGCCGGCGCCGGGTCGCCTAACGACCGAAGCGCGTGGGCGCCAGCGCGGCGATGTCGAGCGACGGCGCCTCGCCGGCGCACAGCTCGGCGACCAGCCGGCCGGTGACCGGCCCCAGCGAAAGCCCCAGCATGCAGTGGCCCGTGGCCAGCACCACGTTCGGGTGGCGCGGGCTGCGCCCGATGACGGGCAGGCCGTCGGGGGTCAGCGGGCGCGGCCCGCGCCAGACCTGGCGTACAGGTCCGTCCTCGGGCAGACCGACGACGCGCGCCGCTGCGCGGCGCAGGCCGGCCAGCCGCCGGGAGCGCAGGCGCAGGTCCCATCCGGCCAGCTCGAGCGTGCTGCCGAGGCGCAGCGCGTCGCCGAGCGGCGTGAGCACGACGTGCGCCTCGCCGACGCAGAGCGGCAGCTCGGCGGTGCCCTCGGGCCGCACCACGTCGATGCTGTAGCCCTTGGCGGGTTCGATGGGGAGGCGCAGGCCGAGCTCGCGCAGCAGCAGCGGCGTCCAGGCCCCGGCGGCGACCACGACCTGGCCGGCGGCGAAGACGCCGCGCGTCGTACGTACCGCGCCGGCGTGTCCTGCGCCCGCGCGCCCGGGGCGGGCTCCCGCCGCCCGCCCGCTGCCGGCCTCGAAGCCGTAGACCTCGGCCCCGGTCACGACGGTGGCCCCGTCCCGGCGCGCCCGCGCGACCATCGCGCGCGTGAACGCGGCGGGGTCCATGTGGCCGTCGTCGGGTGTCAGCACGCCGCCCACCACACTGCCGGGGCGCACCTGCGGCGCCCGCTCGCGCACCTCGTCCGCCGCAAGGACCTCCACTGCTACCCCGAGGGCGCGGGTGTCGTCCGCCGCCGCCTCGGCGGCGGCCATGCCGGCGGCGGTCTCGTAGACGAACAGCCAGCCGTTGCGGCGGTAGTGCCAGCCCGAGCCGCCGTCACCCGCGCCGCTGCCCTCGGCGACGCCATCCGCCGCGAGCTCGTCGTGCAGCGCGGCACTGATCTCGCTCAGCTCGTGGAGCAGCGGCGCGTGCTTTCGCGCCACCTCGGGCGCGCAGGCGCCGCGGAAGAGCCAGAGCCAGCGCGCCAGCTCGAGGCTCGCCCGGGGCTTCACGTAGAACGGGCTCGACCCGTCGAGCAGCCAGCGCAGCCCCTGGCCGAGGGCCCCCGGATGAGCCAGGGGCTCGATCTCGCTGGGCACGAGCAGTCCGCAGTTCGCGTACACGGCGCTGGCCGCCGGGCAGACCTCGGACTCGCGCTCCAGCAAGGTCACGGCAGCCCCTCTCGCCGCCAGCGCCTGCGCCACGCAGGCGCCGATGACGCCGCCGCCCACGACCACCACGTCGCTGCGCTCGCTCATGCCTTCTCCCTGCTCGGCGCGGACGCCGGCGACCGTCTGTCTGTCGCCACGGCGCTCACGAAACGCTAACCTGTCGACGATAGGCTCGCTCGGATCACTGCCGGGCGTCAAGGAGCTGCAGGATGGCACGCGAGACCGTGCTCGTCGTCGACGACGAAGAGGACATCCTCGAGCTGGTCAAGTACAACCTCGCCAAGGAGGGCTACACGGTCGTGGCCGTCGCTTCCGGCGAGGACGCGCTGGCCGCGTCGCGGACGAAGCTGCCCGACGCGGTCGTCCTCGATCTGATGCTCCCCGGTGTCGACGGCCTCGAGGTCTGCCGGCGCATGAAGAGCGACCCGACGATGCGCCACATCCCCATCGTCATGCTGACGGCCAAGGGCACTGAGGCCGACGTCGTCACCGGGCTGGAGCTCGGAGCGTCCGACTACGTCACCAAGCCGTTCAGCCCGCGGGTGCTCACCGCCCGAGTCAAGGCGGTGCTGCGGCGGGACACCGAGTCGACGGACGAAGGCGGCGTGCTGCGGGTGCGGCAGCTGACGATCCACCCCGGCCGTCACGAAGTCCTCGCCGGCGACGTGCCCGTCAACCTGACGGCGACGGAGTTCCGCATCCTCGTCTTCCTCGCCCGCCGTCCCGGATGGGTCTTCACCCGCCAGCAGATCGTCGACGCTGCGCAGGGAGACGATGTGTACGTGGCCGACCGCTTCGTCACCGACCGCTCGGTCGATGTGCACATCGTCTCCCTGCGGCGCAAGCTCGGACCCTGCGGCGCGTACATCGAGACGGTGCGCGGCGTGGGGTACCGGTTGCGGGACGACTGACGATGCGCCACCTCTTCTGGCGCATCTACCTGACCTACCTGATCATCGTCGTGCTCTGCACGGCGGGCGTCGGCTTCTTCGCCCTGCGCAGCGTCGGCGACTTCCATCGCGACCAGACGGCGCGTGAGCTGGAGGCGCGGGCCGCGCTGGTGCGCGACGAGGTCGAGCCGCTCGTCGTGGCGGGGGACGAAGCCGCCGTGCAGGCCGCCGTGCGCCGGCTCGGCGAGGTCTCGGAGACGCGGATCACGGTCATCTCGAACGGACTGTCCGGGGCCCCGGTCGGTGAGGTCGTCGCCGAGTCGCGCGCGGCTCCCGAGGAGCTCGAGCGCCACAGCGACCGCCCCGAGTTCAAGGCGGCGGCGGGCGGCCAGGTCGGGCGCGCGACACGTGAGAGCGCCACGCTGGGCACGGAGATGATGTACGTGGCCGTGCCGGTGGAGGACGCCGGCCGGGTGGTGGCCGTGGTGCGCGCGGCGATGAGCCTGAGCCGCGTCGACGACGCCGTCGACGGCCTGTCCCGCTCCATCCTGCTCACGGCCGTCCTCGTCGCGCTGGTCGCGGCCGTCATCGGCTGGTACGTGTCGCGGCGCATCGCGCTGCCGATGCGCGAGGTGCGCGAGGGCGCCGAGCGCTTCGCCGCCGGCGACTTCACGCGCAAGCTCGCGGTGCCCGCGACCGAGGAGTTCGCCGGCGTGGCCGAGAGCCTCAACCGCATGGCGGAGGAACTCGACGAGAAGCTGGGCGCCATCACCCGCGAGCGCAACGAGCGCGAGGCGGTGCTCGAGAGCATGGTCGAGGGCGTGCTGGCGGTCGACCCCGACCTCCGCATCCTCACGCTGAACACGGCGGCCGCCGGGCTGCTCGGCGTCGACCCCGTCGAGGTGCAGGGGGCGGCGATCGAGGAGGCGGTGCGCAACCCGGACCTGCAGCGCGTGGTCGCGGCCGCGGTCTCCGGCCAGGGCCCGGTCGAGGTCGACCTGGCCGTCCACGTCGGCGGCCGCGACCAGTACCTGCAGGCGAGCGGGGCGCTCCTGCACGCGCAGGGAGGTGAGGTCGTGGGCGCGGTCGTGGTGCTGAACGACGTGACCCGACTGCGGCGCCTCGAGGCGGTGCGCCGCGACTTCGTGGCCAACGTCTCCCATGAGCTGAAGACCCCGGTCACGTCGATCAAGGGCTTCGCCGAGACCCTGGTCGACGGCGCCATCGAGGACCCCGCTGCGGCGCGCCGCTTCCTCAAGATCATCGCCGGGCAGGCGGACCGCCTGAACTCGATCATCGAGGACCTCCTCGCGCTCTCCTCGCTCGAGGAGGGCAAGGGAGCGGGCATGGACCTGCAGGAGACACGGCTCGGCGACGTGCTCTCGGTCGCCGTCGACGTCTGCGCCCCCAAAGCGGAGGCGAAGGGCATCACCTTGCTCGTCGAGTGCCCCCAGGGGATGTACGTCGACGCCAACCCGCCGCTCCTCGAACAGGCTGTGGTGAACCTGCTCGACAACGCCGTGAAGTACAGCCCCGACGGCACCACGGTGCGCGTCACCGCGGCACCCGACGACGGCGAGGTCGTGATCGCGGTCAGCGACGAGGGGCAGGGCGTGTCGCGCGAGCACCTGCCGCGCCTGTTCGAGCGCTTCTACCGGGTCGACAAGGCGCGCAGCCGTGACCTGGGCGGCACCGGACTCGGCCTCTCGATCGTGAAGCACGTCACGCAGGTCCACGGCGGTCGTGTCTCGGTCGACAGCATCGTCGGCCGCGGCAGCACCTTCAGGATCCACCTGCCGCGGCGCCACCCCTCCTCGTAGCGCTCTCGTCACCCCCTCGCGAGGCGCGGGGCGCCCCGCCTCCGCCGCCCCGCTTGCGGGCGTGTCCGCGCCTCACCGGACGTGCCGTGACGCCGACCCCCCGCGTATGGGCGCCTGCCGCTGCGCGGAGCGGCGTCGGCAGCGTGGCCGGCAAGGCCGCGCGGTGCCGTGCAACGTCTCGCCCGCCATTGACCCCGCGCTAACCGAACCCTAACTCGGCACCGGTAGCGTTGCCCTCCGGAGTGCGGCCCCTGCCGTCACACCGGGTCATGGAACGTGGAGAAAGGAAGGTCGGGATGAGGAAGTCCAGTCGCCGGTGGCGCGCGATCGCGACCGCCGCCCTCGCAGTGCTCCTCGCGGTCGTCGCGCTGGCGCTCGTGGCGTGCGGCGACGACGGCGAGGCGAGCGACGGCAGCGGGATCCCCGGGTCGGGGACGGCGAACACGATCGTCGGCGCCGGGGCGAGCTTCCCCTATCCGCTGTACTCGGCGTGGGGGAGTGAGTACAACAGCCTCAACGGCGTCAAGCTGAACTACCAGTCGATCGGCTCCGGCGGCGGCATCTCGGCCATCTCGGCCAAGACCGTCGACTTCGGCGGCTCCGACGCGCCCCTCGAGCCGTCCGAGCTCCAGGCCGCCGGCCTCATGCAGTGGCCGCAGTGCGTGGGCGGCGTCGTCCTCGTCGTGAATCTCGACGGCGTCGAGAACAACGAGCTCAAGCTCACCGCCGAGCTCGTCGCCAAGATCTACAACGGCGAGATCGAGATGTGGAACGACCCCGCGCTGGCCGCCGAGAACGACGCGGTCAAGCTCCCCGACACCAAGATCAACGTGGTGCACCGCTCGGACAGCTCGGGCACGACCTGGATCTTCACGAACTACCTCGCGGCCGCGGCCGGTGACGTGTGGACGCTGGGCGGCGACAAGGAGATCGCCTGGCCGACCGGCGTCGGCGGCAAGGGCAACGAGGGCGTGGCCGCCAGCGTGCAGCAGCTGAAGGGCTCGATCGGCTACGTCGAGTACGCGTACGCCAAGGAGACCGGTCTCGTCCCCCCCATGCTCAAGAACGCGGACGGCGAGTGGGTCGAGCCGAGCCTCGAGACGTTCGGTGAGGCGGCCGCGCAGGCCGACTGGGCGGGTGCCGAGGAGTTCTACCTCGTCCTCGTCGACCAGCCTGGCCCGACCACGTGGCCGATCACCGGGGCCTCGTTCATCATGGTCCAGAAGGAGCAGGCGGACGTCGCGCGCGCCCAGACCATGCTGCAGTTCTTCGACTGGGCCTTCCGTGAGGGCGCCGGCACCGCCGAAGGTCTCGACTACGTGCCGATCCCCTCGAATGTCTACGAGCTGATCCAGAGCAAGTGGAGCGAGAACCTGATGTCCGGCGGCTCGCCGGTCTGGCCGCTCTGAACCCCATCGGGTAGGACCGACAGCTACATGGGGGCAGGAACGTGAGCACACTCGACATCGACGTACGACCACAAGCAGGTCCACCGCGCGGCGCCGCCAAGGCGGCGCCGCGCGGTCACCGCCGCTTCGGCGACCCGGTGTTCCGCGTCGTCGCCCTCGTCTGCGGGTTGTCCGTGGCGATCGCCATGTTCACCCTGGCCGGGGTCCTCATCTACAACTCCTGGACGGCGATCAGCGAGCTTGGCCTCAGCTTCCTGACCACCGTCGCCTGGTCGCCGAACGGCGGCAGCTATGGCGCCCTCGCGGCGCTGGCCGGCACGGCGATGACGACCGTGGTCGCCATGGTCATCGCCGTGCCGCTCGCCCTGGTCATCGCCCTGCTGCTGACCGAGCTCGTGCCGCCGCGCGTGGCGCGCGTCATCGGCACGGGCATCGAGATGCTGGCGGCGATCCCCAGCATCATCTTCGGCATGTGGGGCCTCTTCGTCCTCGTGCCCTTCATGCAGGAGCGCGTCGCTCCCCTCGTCATGGACAGCTGGCTGGGCGAGCTCCCGCTCCTGCGTCCCGGGCCGATGTTCCAGGGCGGCGGGTTCTCGATCCTCACCGCCGGGCTCGTGCTGGCGGTGATGGTGCTGCCGTTCATCACCGCCTTCTCGCGCGACGTGCTGCTCATGGTGCCGCGCGTCACCAAGGAGGCGGGCTACGGCATGGGGTCGACCACCTGGGAGGTGCTCCACAAGATCAGCCTCCGCTACGCGCTGAGCGGGATCGTCGGGGCGACCTTCATCGGCCTCGGACGCGCGCTCGGCGAGACGATGGCCGTGGCCTACCTCGTCGGCGGCTCCTTCCTCTCGGTGCCGCAGTCGCTCTTCGACCCCGGCACCACGATCGCCTCGCTCATCGCGCTGCAGTTCAACGAGGCGACGACGAAGCTCGACATCAGCGCCCTCATCTACATGGGACTGGTGCTGTTCGCCATCACGATGGTCTTCCAGGTGCTGGCGCAGATCTGGCTGCGGCGGGCGCGGCGTACGACGGGAGGCCGGGCATGAAGGCGCCGGGGACGACGCAGAACGGCGCCGGCCCGGCGACTGCGCCGCTCAAGGCGCTGCGCCCGCGCTCGCACGGGCGCCGCAAGGCCGTGGACGCGGCGATCCGGGTCTTCGCCTGGGTCTCGGCCACGGCCGGCATCGCCGTCATGTTCCTCATCGTCTGGGAGGTCCTCCAGCGTGGCTTCAGCGCCATCGACTGGGGCTTCTTCACGGAGTTGCCGCCGGTGGTCGGCGAGGACGGCGGCGGGCTCGGCAACGCCATCCTCGGCACGCTGGTCATCACCTTCGTGGCCGCGCTCATCGCCCTGCCGATGGGCTTCTTCGGCGGCATCTGGCTGGCCGAGTTCGGGCGCAACGGCAAGATCGCCACCGGCGTGCGCATGGTCGCCAACGTCAACATGGGGATCCCGTCGATCGTCGTCGGCGTGTTCATCTTCGCCGCCCTGGTGCGGCCCCTGCAGCACTACTCGGGGTTCGCCGGGTCGATCGCCCTGGCGTTCATCATGCTGCCGGTGATGGCGCGCACCACCGAGGACATCCTCAACCTGGTGCCCAACGAGTTGCGCGAGTCCGGCCTGGCCATGGGGGCGCCGCGCTGGCGCGTCACCCTCGGCGTGGTCATCCGCGCCGCGCGCAGCGGCCTCATCACCGGCGCCGTGCTGGCCACCGTGCGGGTCGCCGGGGAGACCGCGCCGCTGCTCTTCACGGCGCTGAGCAGCCCGTACTGGCTGCAGGGCCTGTTCGGGCCGGAGGGCTTCTTCGGCGGCCCGACGGCCAACCTGACCAAGACCGTGTACGACTTCTCCGGCATGCCGTACGAGCGCATGCAGGAGCTGGCCTGGGGCGGCGCCCTCGTGATCATCGCCGCCGTCCTGGGGCTCAATGTCCTGATGCGGCTCATCTTCCAGCGAGGCAAGGAATGGTAGGGATCAAAGTGAGCGACACCCTGGATCACGGCGGGGAGATCCTCGTCGCCCCGCCGACCGAGGTCGCGGCCGGGCGGTCGGCGGCCATGGACGAGGACTTCGACAGGCTCGAGAGCGTCATCTCGGTGCGCGGCCTCGACTTCTTCTACGGCAAGGAGCAGGCGCTCTTCGACAACCACCTGGAGATCAAGAAGAACCGGGTGACGGCCGTCATCGGCCCGTCGGGCTGCGGCAAGTCCACCCACATCCGCACCTACAACCGCATCTACGAGCTGTACCGTGACCACAAGGCGAGCGGCGAGGTCATGTTCGGCGGCCGCAACGTGCTCGGCTCGGGGACGGACCTGCTCGACCTGCGGCGGCGCATCGGGATGATCTTCCAGAAGCCGAGCCCGTTCCCGATGACGGTGTTCGACAACGTCGCCTACGGGTTGCGGCAGCACTACAAGATGAACAAGGCCGAGCTCTCCGACCGGGTCGAGGACGCCCTCAAGCGCTCCGCCCTGTGGGAAGAGGTCAAGCACAAGCTCGGCGAGCCGGGCATCGCCCTCTCCGGCGGACAGCAGCAGCGGCTCTGCATCGCGCGCTGCATCGCCTCCGAGCCCGACGTCGTCCTCATGGACGAGCCCTGCTCGGCCATCGACCCGGTGGCGACGGCCAAGATCGAGGAGCTGATCAACGCCCTGAAGACCAACTACACGATCGTCATCGTGACCCACAACATGCAGCAGGCGGCGCGGGTGAGCGACTACACCGCGTTCTTCTACGAGGGGTACATCGTCGAGGTCGGTCCGACGACGCAGATCTTCTCCAACCCGCAGCAGAAGCAGACCGAGGACTACATCACGGGCCGCTTCAGCTGAGCGGAGGAGGGCTGCGATCGTGACCACACATTTCCAGCGCGAGCTCGAGCGCCTCAAGCGCAAGATCCTCGCCCTCGGCGCCCTCGTCGAGGACAACCTCCGGCTCGCCATCCACGCCATCGAGACGCGCAACGTCGAGCAGGCCCAGCGCGTCATCACGACCGACCTCGTGATCGACCAGAACGAGGTCGACGTCGAAGAGGAGTGCCTCAAGCTCCTCGCCCTCTACCAGCCCGTGGCGAGCGACCTGCGCTTCATCGTCGCCGTCGTGAAGATCAACAGCGAGCTCGAGCGCATCGGCGACCTCGCGGCCAACGTCGCCGAGCGCGCCGTGCAGCTCTCGACCGAGTTCCCCGTCCCGGTGCCGCACACCGTGGCGGTGCTGAGCGACCGGGTACGGGCGATCATGGAGAAGGCGCTCGACGCGCTCGTGCGCGAGGACGCCGTGCTGGCCCGCGTCGTGCTCGCCGCCGACGACGAGGTCGACGACCTGTACGAGCAGCTCCTCGACGAGCTCAAGGAGCGGATCCGCGGCGATCTCGATCACCTCGACGCCGTGGTCCTGCTGTTCAGCGTCGCGCGGTACCTCGAGCGGCTGGCCGACCACGCCACCAACATCGCCGAGGACGTGCTGTACATGGTCGAAGGCGATATCCACCGGCACCAGTTCCCC
>JAZBOM010000263.1:0-4546 GCA_036351205.1 Thermoleophilia bacterium
CGCTGAGACCGTCGGTGTACAGGAGGATGGACGAGTCGTCGGGCAGCACGACGCGGTTGGTCGTGTAGACCACGCCGCGCTGAACGCCGGCGGGGAGGTCGCCCTCGGTCGGCACCGGGAACTCGTCGCGCCCGGCGAGCACCAGCGGTCTGGGGTGACCGGCGCTGGCGTACTCGATCAGGTGCCGGGAGACGTCCACGTAGGCGAGGACCAGGGTCACGAACGGTTGCGACGGGGCCTGAGTGAGCAGCGTCGAGTTGAGGCGCGAGAGCGCCTCCCCGGGCGACCCGTCGGCGGCGTAGGCGCGCACCATGTAGCGGACGACGGCCGATTGCGCCGCCGCCGCCAACCCCTTGCCGCACACGTCGCCCACCATCACCATGAGGCGCCCGGGCCCGAGCGAGACGAGGTCGTAGAAGTCGCCGCCGACGCGGGCCGCGTCGGTCGCCGCCCGGTAGCAGACCCCGACCTCGAGACCCGGTATGACGGGCGGGTCCATGAGGAGGGCGGTCTGGAAGGTCTCGGCGATGGCGTGCTCACGCTGGTAGGCGATGGCGTTGTGCAGGCTCGAGCCCAGCTGCGCCGCGAGGGTCGAGAGCAGCAGCCCGTCGGTCGCGGTGAAGGGCCCGTCGAGCTTGTCGACGGCGACCAGCAGGGAGGCGTTCACCGGGGCGTCGCTCTCGATGGGCGCGATCAGGAGCCCGTCGCGGTCGACCGGCCGGGACGAAGCGATGTCGGGGGCCGACAGGAAGGGGTCCGTCGGCGGTGTCAGCAGCAGCCGCCGCGGCCCCAGCAGGTCGGCCTCGAGCGCCGCGGCGTCGACGTCGTGGCTCGTGACCATCTTGCGCACGCCGACGACGTCGGCCTCGCACGACACGACGGCCGCGGCGCGCACCCCGACGAGCTCGACGACGGCCTCGCCGACCTCGGTCATGATCGACTCGGGCACCGCGGTGTCGAGGCTGCGGCTCAGCTCGAGCGAGAACGCCTGCAGCTGAGTGAGCTGGACGGTCTGGTGATCGAGGCGCCGGCTGGTGGCGCGCTGCTCCTCGTAGAGGCGCGCCTTGTCGAGAGCCAGGGCAGCGAACCGGCAGATCGTCCGCGCCAGGTCGAGCTCTTCGGTGGTCAGCGCCCTCGTCTCCTCGTTGTCGAAGAGCTCCACGAGGCCGATGACGCGGTCGCGGATGCGCAGCGAGATGCTGAGCTGGGTCTTGTGCCCGTTGCGGAGGAAGTAGGCGCGCTCCTCCTCGCTCAGCCGGGGGTCGTCGGCCGAGGTGATGACGATCGGGCCGCGCGAGTGCACCGCGGCGGCGCTCGAGGCGAACTGCTCGAACGAGTACACGGGTTCGCCGGACTCCGGCTCGTCGAAGGCCGACTCCCCGTAGTTGACGAGCAGGCGAAGCTCGGCGCGCTCCACATCGACGTCGTAGATGTCGCAGGCGTCCATGTCGAGCGCCGTCAGCAGGCGCATGACGACCGCCTCGTGGATCTCGCTGGTCTCCACAGCCTGGGCGAAGTCGAGGCTCGCGTCGCGCACGAGCTCGAGAGCCCGTCGCCGGCCGCTCAGCTCGATCATGAGACCGGCGTTCTCGACCGCCACGGCGACGTAGCTCGCCACGGCCTCGGCGAAGAGGATCTGCTCCTCGCGGTAGTCGCCGCGCTCGCGCGGCCGGGTGAGCACGACGACGCCGACGTCCTTGTCGAGCGCCTTGAGCGGCAGGACCAGGGCGCGCTCGAGCGACATGGACGCGGCGAGGTCGCCGGCGAAGGCGTCCCCGGCGAGAGTGGCGTCGCGGACCACCGCCCGGTCGGCGGCGAGGGCCTCGGTGGCGGCCGGCAGCGCCTGGGCCGCGACGCTCACGGAGCGCGCGTCGCGGCCCAGGCCGAACCCGGCCGCCCCCGCGAACACGCCGTCCTCGCGTAGCAGCAGCACGCCGGACACGGCGTCGACCTGCTCGCCCAAGCGCTCCAGCGCGTACTCGAGCATCTCGTCGAGGTCGTCGCGGTCGTGCGCC
Source organism: Thermoleophilia bacterium (assembly GCA_036351205.1). Classification (GTDB taxonomy): domain Bacteria; phylum Actinomycetota; class Thermoleophilia; order UBA2241; family UBA2241; genus UBA2241. The sequence continues at coordinate 2,016 of JAZBOM010000263.1, forward strand.
CAGCCGATGATGTCGGCGGTGGCCTCGGCCATCTGGGCGCGGACGATGGCATAGCTCGAATAGAGCGAGACCCGCTCGAGCAGGTACGAGAGCATGACGAGGGCGGCGCCGGCCAGGACCCCGTAGACGAGCACGAGCGTCGTGTCGACGTTGAGCATGTCCTGCGCGAACATGACCCCGAGCGTCAGCGCGAGGCAGACCAGGGCGGCTACACCGACGACGCGAGGACGCATCGAGACGGCGAGGAGTGTCAGCGGCACGAGGTAGAAGCCGGCCCACACCAGCCCTTCGACGCGCAGGTCGAGGTAGAAGACGAAGGCGATGCCGGCCGCCGCGACCGCGGCGACCGCGGCGGGGTGCCGCTGCAACCACTCGAGGCGCCGGACCACCTGCGGATGCCGGCGGGCGGCGGCTACGAACCTGGCGCTGCGCTGCGTGCGCCTGCTGCCCTCCACGCGTCCCCTTTCGTCGGCCCCGACCGTGACGCAGGGTGGCGACCATAGTATGGCGGGGCCGGAAGGGCCGCAACTGCCGCGAGGGCGCGCGGGGACCCCGCCGACCGCACGCCGGCGTCAGCGCCCGCGCGCCTCCAGGCGGCGTCGCACCTTCTCCGATGTGAGCTCGCGCAGGGCATCGCGTGCCACCCAGCGCGCACTTCGCGCACCCTCTTCCCCCGTTTCGGCATCGCCGAGGATCGCCTCCGCGCAAGCCACGGCGGCGGCGTTGAGGGCGAGATCACGCTTGCCGATGTTGCGCAGCGCCCAGCTGACCGCCTTCTTCACGTAGTTGCGCCCGTCGCCCGCCTCGCGGCGGACGAGCTCGAGGAACTCAAGGAAGGGCTCGTCCCCCGCCGCCTTGTCCTGCACGGCCAGCGCCGCGATGGTGGCGAAGCCGGCACGCTTCTCGAACTCGGGCTCGCGCCCGCACCACTCTCGCGCCTTGACGTAGGCGAGGCGCGTCTTGTCGAAGAGGTTCGAGGTCGTCTGGTCGCAGAGGTCCCACGAGTCGAAGGCGCGCACCCAGTCCTCCATCTGGGCCTCGTCGACCAGGGCGGGGTCATCGACCATGCCGGCCAGATGGCGCGCCTCGTGCGACCCCGTCGCCCACAGCGCCAGGGCCAGCTCGTGGTCGTGACCCAGCTCCCTGGCGATGCGGCGCAGCTCGTAGATGGACACGCCGGCGGCGCGCTCGACGTTGATCCCGTAGCGCGCCATGCCGGCACGGCCGGCCTCACTGCCGAGCCCTTCGATGCGGGCGACCACGGCGGCCGCCCACGCCGCCGCCGCGTGCGCGCCGCGGTCGGCGTGCATCCTTGCGCCGACGCTCAGTCGCGCCGCGCGGAGAGCACGCGAGAGAGAGCGCCCACGCCGGCGACCGCCATCACCGCCGCGACCGCGAGTCCGATGCCGGCGCCGAGCGCGGCCGCGCCGCGTGGCTGCAGGAGGACGCGCACCCCGTCGCCGAACTCCGCCCGGCGCGCCAGTACGAGCCCGACCATGCCGCGCTCGACCTTCACGGTCGGCGCCGCCATCACCGCGGCCCCTCCCCACTCGACCGACACGTCACCGGCCGAGAAGACCCACTGGGCGCCGCCCTGACGCATCTCGACGTCGCCGGCGGTCACGACGGCGGTGGCGGCACCCTGCGAGAGGGAGACGCCGCCGCCGGAGAGAACGGAGGCGGCCATGCTCTGGCGCACTTCCGTGGCGCCGGTCGTGGCGACGACGGCGACGGCGCTCTGCCCGATCGTGGCAGTCTCGCCGCGCACCGCGAAGGCGAGTGAGCGCTCGACGACCGCGCCTTGCCGTTCTTCCTGTGTCTCGGTCATCGGGTCCTCCTCGATCGATGTCGCCGCGGGCGCCGCGGCCGTGTACGGGGATTCTACCGCCGCTGCCCGGCCGCAGTCGTTTGACCTCGGACGGCACGCTCGCGAAGGAGGGGCGGGCGGGACTGCCGAGGGCGCTCGTCCGCGCCCTCCGCGGTGTGCCCACTGGTGCGTGGGCAGGACTCAGCCGCGCAGTTCGGCGTCGGCCGCGGCGAGGATGCGTGCCAGCTCGGCGCGCAAGCCGTCGTCGAGCGGCTCCGGCTCGTGCTCGCGCCACAGCCTCGCGGCGCGCTCGCGCGCGGCGTCGACGGGGTCGCAGAAGACGCCGTCGGCACCGGGCTGCTGCGTGATGGCGCGCACGACGGACGAGCGCATGTGCGTGCGCGTGTGGCGGTGGGCGAGGAAGTGCCCGCCGGGCCCGACGTCGCGCACTGCCTCGAGGGCAAGCGTCTCGTCGTCGACGCGCAGCGGGAGCAGCGAGGTGCGCGCCCGATGGTACAGGTCATCACCGAGCATGAGGTGCTCGGGGTAGAAGGTCGTGTACACGTCGACGAGGCCGATCGACGGCATCAGCTCGGAGCCTTCGCGCGCCGCGAGAGCGAGGTCGAAGGCCTCCTCGGCCCCGGCCTGCCAGGTGCCGGGCACCCTGGAGTCGGTGCCGCAGGCGGCCGACTCGGCCGGGAGCCCCCAGTGATGGACCAGGGCA
>JAZBOM010000264.1:0-3192 GCA_036351205.1 Thermoleophilia bacterium
GACAGGTCTGGCCGCTCTTTAATTGGCGGCTCGAGAGCGAGAACGGACGCCGGCCGTCCTCTCCTCGCTCCCCTACGCCGTATCGTCGTCCTCGTCCACCGGCCAGGGTGGCCACGCCTCCACGCGCTGCAGCAGAGGCCAGCGCCCGAAGGCCAGCCAGGCGATGAGCACCGTCTGGCCAACGAAGGGCACGAAGACCAGCAGGGTGGCCCACGGCGTGTAGCCGACCCGCAGGAGGATGCGATAGAAGCAGTACGCGACGAAGCCGTAGAAGAGGAGCGCGCCCAGGATGAGGGGGTTCATGCGGTCACCTTTCGCGGCATGCCAGGTCTCAGGTGGTATGTACCCCGTCGTCGCCCTCGGGCGCGTCGGCCTCGGCGTCGCGCTCGGGGGCACGGAGCGCGACCTCGCCGAAGTTGCCCCCGGCCTCGCCGAAGATGCCCCCGCCGTCGGTGAGGATCCGTGCCAGTTCGTCCGGGTCGCGCGCGACGGCGTCGGGCCCGGCGGCCCGCAGCCTCTCCTCCGGGTGCCAGCCCCAGGTCACCGCGACCGAGGCGACCCCGGCCTCCCGGGCCTCGGCGATGTCACCGACCGTGTCGCCGACGTAGCAGCAACCCCCGGGGTGCGGGTAGCGCGCGCGGGCCTGCGTCATCTTCCTCACCTTGCTCTTGTGGTCGTCGGCGCCGGCGACCTCGGTGACGCCGCTCACCCCGACGCGACGGAAGACCCCGCCGACGAACCAGCCGAAGTTGGAGGTGATGACGACGACGGTGTGCCGCCGGCTCAGGCGCTCGATGACCTGCGGCATCCCCGGCACGGGCTCGATCTCGTCGATGCGCTCCCTGAGGCCCTCCATCAGGGCGCCGTCGAGCGCCTCGGCGACGCCGGGCGGGAGGCCGGCGCGCGCCATCCCCTCGTACCAGTTGTGGTCGAGCATCGCGAGCAGCGCGTCGGGTGAGGCCAGATGCCCGAGGCCGTTCGCCTCCAGGTACTGCACGGCCCCGGCGTACGTCGCCTCCAGCGAGTCGACGATGACGCCGTCGAAGTCGAGCATGATGAGCCGCTGGGCCATGACCTCCGTTCTGAAGCGCGCTACAGCGCAGAGGTCACTCTACACGCCGGCACCTTTGAGTTCTCGCCCGCGTCAGTACACGTGGCCCAGGACGACCTCGTCGTAGTCGCCGTCGAAGCCCGCGACGTAGGCGTTGACGCCGTACACCGCGGTCGCCAACGACTCGTGCCAGGTGGCCGGGCCCGCCGGCCAGGTGCTCACCCAGGAGGTGCCGCCCTCCCGGATGCGCATGGTCCAGATCTGCGAGCTCGCCGGGCCCGTCCCCAGCGTGCCCGTCAGGTAGACACCGCCCTGCGTGTCCTTCGCCAGGCTGATGATGGCGTCGCGCCAGTCGCTCCTCGGCTCCCACAGCTTGCCGTGCATCGCGCCGGACGGGCTGTAGATGGCCGCGTAGCCGTCCATGCTCGCGGCGAGCTGGTCGACGCCGCCGCAGATGACGTCGCCCCCCGGCATGACCTCGAGGTCGTAGAACGCCTGGGGCTTCATGTCGGGAAGGAAGCCCGGGTCCCTGACGGTGAGCACGCGCGAGCCGGCGGACGTGTAGCCGAGGAGAAGCCCGTCGGTGCCGGTGCCGACGCTGCCGGTCTCGCCGCACACGTAGACGCCGCCTCCCGGTCGCAGACGCAGCGAGTAGGCGCCGTCCTGTGCGTGGGCCGTGCCGTCGAACCGCTTCGTCCACAGCACGGCCCCGGTCGCCGAGAACTTGCGGACGAGGGCGTCGCGGTCGTTCTTCGCCGACGTGCTGTAGCCCACGACGTAGACGCGTCGTGAGCCGTCGATCGCCAGCCTGCCCGCCACGTCGGCCAGGTGCGAGGGCCCGTCGTAGCGGCGCACGTAGCGCCGCGTGCCGTCCGGCCGGTAGCCGATCACGACCCAGTCCGGGTCGGCGCCCGCCGCCGGCTCGCTGGAGCCGACGACGACGATGTTGCCGTCGCCGTCCACGGCGACATCGTTGGCCGAGTCGTCGCCACCGCCCTTGTCGTAGGTGCGCGTCCAGACACGGTCCCCAGAGGAGTTCCAGCGGATGAGGAGCAGGTCGGTGGTGCCGCTTTTCGTCGTGCGGAAGCCGGCGGTGTAGATGGCTTTGCCGCGCGCGGCCACGGTCATCCCGCAGTCGTCGCCATGCGCCGGCCCGTCGTAGGTCACCTGCCAGCGCAGCGTGCCGCCGACGTACTTCGAGAGGCGAAGATCCTGGGTGGCGGGGAACGTGTAGCCGGTCGTGTACACCGTGCGCTGCGCGACGGCGACGATGTCGGCGGCGGCGTCGCGGGGCACGGTGTCGGCGCTGAGCGACCACGTCGGGGTCATGTCAATGTAGGACGCGGCCAGCTTCTCGGGTCGCTCCGAAGCAGTGACGACCGCGTCGGCCGCATCGGCGACAGCCGGGGGCGAGGCTCCCGGCAGCGTCGCCGCGACGGCCGCGACGACGAGCAGCGCAGGGATGAGGAGGATGACGATCACCGGTCGCGGTCTGCGGGATGCTGAGGACATGGCCGCCTCCTTCCGAGAGCGGGGGACATGACGGCCGCTGCCGCCGGACCCCTCCACGTCAGCATCGTAGTACCGGGTCGGTCGAATCTGCCGTTGGGCGACGATCGCGGCGCGCCTGCTCGACGACCAGGAGCCGAAGGGTGCGGTCAGCCGCATCCTCCTCAAGCAGATCTACGAGCGGGGCGTCTTGAGGCGATGGGGGTGTGGGGCTCGGAAGCAGCTGGAGAGAAACGGAAACGGCCGGAAGCATCCGGCCGTCTCAAGTGTCCCCCGCGGGGGAGCACCGCAATTCTGACGTGAGTGTACCCGGTATCGGAAGTCGTCGTCGAGACCTTAGGCGGTTCGCAACCAGCGCCCGAGACTGTCCAGTTTGGTGCGGTTGTCGGTGTGAACGATCATGTCGAAGATGCCCATCGGGACGCGAGAGCGAAGCTCCTCGGCGTGCGCCGAGTAGCGGCTTGTCAGCGCGCCGATCTCTCGCTTCGGCACGCCGAGGCAGCGCGCCAGGTACACGACCAAGACCAGGTAGTCGGTGACCGTGTCGGACTGTACGGTCGCGGCCGACGGTAAGTTCATCTCACGGATCAGCAGCGCAGCGACTCGATCGCGGATCTTGGCCGTCTTGAAGC
>JAZBOM010000265.1:0-10068 GCA_036351205.1 Thermoleophilia bacterium
GCCTCACGTGAAGATCGCAGCCGGCAGCGATCACGCAGGGTTCAGCATCAAGGAGGCCGTGGTGCGTCGCCTGCGCGCCCAGGGCCACGTCGTCGTCGACGTCGGTACCACCGACGGCGAGACCTCGGTCGACTACCCCGACTTCGCCCACGCCGTCGCCGGCATGGTCGAGAGCGGCGAGGCCGAGCGCGGCCTCCTGGTCTGCGGCACGGGGCTCGGGGTGTGCATGGCCGCCAACCGCCACCACGGCGTCCGCGGGGCCGTCGCCACCACGCCGCACCTCGCCGAGATGTCGCGCCGCCACAACGACGCCAACGTCCTCTGTCTCGCCGGCCGCATCCTCTCCGAGGAGGAGGCCTGGGCGGTGACCGAGGTGTGGATGGCGACGCCGTTCGAGGGTGGCCGTCACGCTCGCCGCGTGGCGGGCATCGAGGGCGAGGGGCAGGGCGGGTGACACCGCACCGCGTGGTCGGGCGGGAGTGGCGGCGACAGCCGATCTACGAGCTCGACCCCGTGCTCAACCAGCTCCTGCGCGCCGAGCTCCTCCGTCAGCAGGAGACCCTCGAGCTCATCGCCTCGGAGAACTTCGCCAGCCGCGCCGTCCTCGAGGCCACGGGCTCGGTGCTCACCAACAAGTACGCCGAAGGCTACCCCGGGGCGCGCTACTACGGGGGCTGCGAGGTCGTCGACGAGGTCGAGCAGCTCGCCATCGACCGCTGCAAGGCGATCTTCGGCGCCGAGCACGTCAACGTGCAGCCGCACTCCGGCTCGTCGGCCAACCTCGCCGCCTACTTCGCCCTGCTCGACCCGGGCGACACCGTCATGGCGATGGAGCTCGCGCACGGGGGTCACCTGACCCACGGCCTCGAGCTCAACTACTCCGGGCGCACGTACCGCTTCGTGCCGTACCACGTGCGCCGCGACACCGAGACGATCGACTACGACGAGGTCCGGGCCCTGGCCCTCGAGCACCGGCCGCGGCTCATCGTGTGCGGGTACAGCTCGTACCCGCGCATCATCGACTTCGCCGCCTTCCGCCAGATCGCCGACGAGGTCGGCGCCCTGCTGATGGCCGACATCGCCCACGTCGCCGGCCTCGTGGCTGCGGGCGCCCACCCCAACCCGGTGCCGTACTGCGACGTGGTCACGAGCACCACGCACAAGACCCTGACGGGGCCGCGCGCCGGCATCATCATGTGCCGCGGCGCGCACGGCGCGGCGATCGACAAGGCCGTCTTCCCGGGCATGCAGGGGGGGCCGCTGATGCACGTCGTCGCCGCCAAGGCGGTCTGTTTCAGGATCGCCTCCAGCGAGGAGTTCCAGCGCCTGCAGCGGCAGATCGTCAGCAATGCTTCGGCCCTGGCCGAGACGCTGGCCGAAGGCGGTCTGCGTCTCGTCTCCGGCGGCACCGATGTGCACCTCGCCCTCGTCGACCTGCGCAGCGTCGGCATGACCGGCCGCGAGGGCGAGCAGCTCCTCGACTCGGTCAACATCACCGCCAACCGCAACGTCATCCCCTTCGACGACGCCGCCTTCAACGCCACCAGCGGCCTGCGCGTGGGCTCGCCGGCGGTCACCACGAGGGGCTTCGAGGAGGCCGACATGCGGGCCACCGGCGAGCTCGTGCTGCGCGCCATCGAGCACCGGCACGACCCCGGGGCGCTCGACGTGATCCGCGGCGAGGTCGTCGAGCTGCTCGACCGCTTCCCGCTCTACGAGTTCCTCTGATGGGCGACGTGTCGCAGAGCGCCGGGCCCGCGTCCGGCCGCCCGCCGCGGCCGAGCTGGGACGAGTACTTCCTCCAGCTCGCCCGCCAGGCGGCCACCCGCTCGACCTGCCTGCGGCGCCAGGTCGGCGCCCTCCTGGTACGCGACAAGCGCATCCTCGCGACGGGCTACAACGGCGCGCCTCGCGGCGTGGCCCACTGCCTCGACGTGGGCTGCCTGCGCGAGGAGCTCGGCATACCGTCGGGCGAGCGCCAGGAGCTGTGCCGCGCCATCCACGCCGAGCAGAACGCCATCATCCAGGCCGCGCTCCACGGCGTGGCCATCGAGGGCGCGACCCTCTACACCACGCTGCACCCCTGCGTCCTCTGCGCCAAGATGCTCATCAACTGCGGGGTACGCGAGATCCACTACCTCGAGGGCTACCCCGACGAGCTGTCGCGGGCGCTGCTCGAAGAAGCCGGCGTACGGCTGCACAAGGAGACGCTGTCATAGGCGGGCTCCTCAGCCTCTCCACCTCGGTGCGCACCGCCGTGCTCGGCTTCGTGCTCGCGGCGGTGCTCGTCTATCTTCTGACCCCGCTCATGGCCCGCCTCGCCCACCGCGCCGGCGCGGTCGACCTGCCCACCGACGAGCGCCGCATGCACATGGCAGCCATCCCGCTGCTCGGCGGGCTCGCCATCTACGCGGCGTGGCTGGTCTCGACGTTCCTCCTGGTCGACGTCACGCGCCCGGTCTGGGGCATCATCGGCGGCGCGACCATCGTGGTCGCCGTCGGGCTGTACGACGACCTCTACGAGCTCGAGCCCATCGTCAAGTTCATCGGCCAGCTGCTGGCGATCGGAGTGGCGATCTACTTCGAGGTGCGCATCACCCGCGTCGCCGTCCCGTTCACCGACGTCTTCATCCACTTCCCGACGATCCTCTCCATCCTCGTGACCGCGGTGTGGATGGCGGCCATCATCAACATGGTCAACTTCATCGACGGCCTCGATGGCCTGGCCGCGGGCGTGTGCGCGATCTCGGCGCTCACCTTCAGCGTGATCTCGCTCTCGACGGGGTTCCCGACCATGGGCATCGTCGCCGCCGTGCTCGCCGGCGCGACGTTCGCCTTCCTGCGCTTCAACTTCCATCCGGCGAGCATCTTCATGGGCGACGCCGGATCGATGCTGCTCGGCTTCACCCTCGGCGCGATCAGCGTGCAGAGCCCGTTGAAGAGCACGGCGGCCGTCGCCCTCGTGCTGCCGCTGCTCGTGCTTGCGGTGCCGTTCACCGACCTCTTCCTCATCGTCTGGCGCCGCTGGAAGCGAGGCGTGCCCTTCTACTCCGCCGGGCAGGACCACGTCCATCACGACCTCGTCCTCGTGCACGGCTTCTCGCAGCGCAAGAGCGTGCTGCTGCTCTACGGGTGGTGCCTGCTCCTCAACGGCCTGGCGATCGCCATGCAGCGCGGGTCGGCCACGGGGATCGCCGTCCTCGGGGCGACCTCCGCCGTGGCGACCGTCTATATGTTCCGTCTGCTCACGCGCTTCCGCTCGGTGAGACGCGACAGCGGCGGACGGCTCGTGCGTGACGACGGCGACGGTGAGGGAGATACTGAGCGTGGGGCCGAGGGGTAGGGCTCCGTTGCGGGCGCACGACGCGACAGGTAGAGTGTGACATCTCCGCGCAGAGGCGACGGTGAGGGGAAGGGCGGCAAGCCGAAGTCGTCGGCGTCCGCCGAGTCGGTGGCGTTCCTGCTGCTCGGCGGCGTGGTGACGGGCATCGCCGTCGGCGGGGGCATCGACTACGCCCTCGACACCTTCCCTCTGACGACGGCGATCGGCGTGTTCGTCGGTTTCGCCGTCGCCCTGTACGCGGTGTATCTCGAGACGAAGTGACGACGGCAGGAGGCGGATCGATGCCCCGGCAGGCGCTCATCCCCGTGCTCATCGCCGGCCTCGCCGTGCTGGCGGCCGTCGTGGCGGCGGCCGTGGGTCGCCCCGTGTGGGCGGCCGTCGCCGGCATCGCCCTCGTCGCCGTCTACTGGGCGCTCGACGAGCTCGCTTGGCGCCGCGGCGTGCGCGGCGAGTTCGCCGACGCCATCGCCGTGGCCCTCGGCGGCATGGTCCTGCGCATCGCCGCCGTGGTCGGCGGCCTGGTCGTCGTGGCGCTGCTCGCCCGACCGGCTCTGCCCACTGCGGCGCTGAGCTTCCTCTTCGGCTTCACCGTGTACTTCGCCGTCCGGCTCCTGCTGCTGTCGGGCGCCTTCGGGGCCCGTGAGGCGAGGCGCTCGTGAAGCGCGGCCGCCTTTTCGTCATCCTCGCCCTCGTCCTGCTCGGCGTCGTCGTGCTCTTCCTCCTGCCCGGGGGCGAGAGCGCCGAGTTCGACGTGGTCGAGGAGTTCGCGACGCACCCGATCATCCACCTGCCCTCGATCGGGCCGGTCGACCTCTCCGTCAACAAGACCGTGATCTACCTGTGGATCACCTTCGGCGTGGTCTGCGTGCTCGCGTTCTTCATCAACCGCGGCGTCAAGCCCGTGCCCGGGCGCTTCCAGTTCGCCATGGAGACCCTCTACGAGCTGGCTCGTGACAGCATCGTCGGCAGCGTGATGAAGAGCGGCCGTGAGACGTGGTTCCCGTACGTCGCCGGGGTGTTCTTCTTCGTCCTCATCAGCAACCTGGTCGGTCTCGTCCCGCTGCCGTTCGCCGAGCACTGGTCGCTCGGCTTCTACGCGGCGACGGCGAACCTCTACGTGACCCTCTCCCTGGCGCTCTGCACGTTCGTCTTCACGCACTACGCCGGGGTGCGCAAGAACGGCGCCGTCGCCTACGTCCGCGGCTGGGCGCCGGCCAGCGCGCCGCCGGTGCTGCGCCAGCTGATCTGGGTCATCCACGCCGTGAGCGAGCTCTTCCGTGTGGTCTCGCTCTCCGTCCGTCTCTTCGCCAACATGCTGGCCGGGCACGCCATCCTCGCGGTGTTCTTCGGCATGGCGCTGCTCTTCCAGAACTACGCCGCCGCGGCGCTCCTGCAGGGAGGGTCCGTCCTGATCTACCTGTTCGAGCTCTTCGTCGCCTTCATCCAGGCGTTCATCTTCGCCATCCTCTCCGGGGTGTACATCGGAGGGGCGCTCGACCAGGAGCACTAGCCGTTCGACCACGAGGTCTGAGAACCGTCAAGGAGGAAACTGAATGGACGCTGACTCCGCCAGACTGCTCGCCGCAGGCATCTCGATGGGTGTCGGGTCCATCGGGCCCGCCCTGGGTCTGGGCATGCTGATCAGCAAGGCGCTCGAGAGCATCGCCCGGCAGCCCGAGGTGTCCGGGGACATCCGCGTCAACATGTTCATCGGCATCGGCGTGACCGAGGCGGTCGCGCTCTACGCGTTCGTCGTCGCCCTGATCCTGATCTTCGTCGCCTGACGCCGCCGAGGACCGCGACCGGACGATCGGAGAGACGTATGCTGGATCCGAACTGGGGACTCATCCCCTGGACGCTGCTCACGTTCGGGCTCTCGGTGTTCGTGCTGTGGAAGTACGCCTTCGGGCCCCTGCAGCGCGCGATCGACGGCCGCCGTGCCCGCATCCAGGAGAGCCTCGACACGGCCGAGCAGACGCGCGCCGAGGCGCAGGCTCTGCTCGAGGAGTACAAGACGACGCTGGCCGAGGTGCGCAGCGAGGCCGAGGCGATCGTCGAGCGGGCCCGGCTCGCCGGCGACACGGCCAGGGCCGAGATGGTCGACGAGGCGCGGCGTCAGTCCGAGCGCATCGTCGAGAAGGCCCACGAACAGGTCGAGCGCGACACGCGCAGCGCGCTGCGCGCGCTGCGCTCCGAGGTCGCCGAGCTCACGGCGCTGGCCACCGAGAAGGTCACCGTGCGCAGCCTGAGCGCCGAGGACCACCAGCGCCTGGTCGACGACGCCTTGCGCGAGATGGACCTCGACGGACTGGGGGCGGGTCCCGGCCGATGAGCGAGACGTCCGTCGCCCGCGTGTACGCCCAGGCGCTCTTCGACGCCGCCCGCGAGGCGGGCGCGGTCGAGCGCGTCGGCCGCGAGCTCGGCGAGTTCGTCGCCGCCGTCGCGGCCTCGGCGCCCCTGCGTCACGCCCTGCACGACCCGCAGATCGACTCGGAGGCCAAGCGGCGGGTCGTGGGCGAGCTCACCCGCGAGGCGCAGCCGCTGCTGGCGAACACCCTCCAGCTCATGTTGCAGAAGGGGCGCGCGGCGGCGATCCCCGGCCTGGCGGAGCACTACGGCCACCTGGCGGCGCGCGAAGCCGAGATCGTGACCGTCGAGGTCACCACGGCGGTGGCGCTCAAGGGCGCCTCGCGCGAGCGCCTCGCCGAGCAGGTGCGCGCCGCCACCGGCCGCCGGGTGGAGCTCACGGAGCGTGTCGACCCGGCGGTGATCGGCGGCCTCGTGCTGCGCGTCGGCGACACGATCGTGGACGGCAGCGTGCGTGCCCGCATCAATCAGCTGCGGCGGCGGCTGCAGACGGCAGAAGTGTGAGGTGACACGACAGTGAAGCTGCGCCCCGAAGAGATCGCCGCGGTCCTCAAGGCCCAGATCGAGGGCTACCAGGCCGAGGTCGAGGTCGAAGAGGTCGGCACGGTGCTCGAGGTGGGCGACGGCATCGCCCGCGTCTACGGGCTGCGCAACGCCCTGGCCGGCGAGATGCTCGACCTGCCGCACGACGTCACCGCCCTGGTGCTCAACCTCGAGGAGGACAACGTCGGCGTCGTGCTGCTGGGCGAGGACACGCTCATCAAGGAGGGCGACCTCGTCAAGCGCAGCGGCCGCATCCTGCAGGTGCCGGTGGGCGACGCGCTGATCGGCCGCGTGGTCAACCCGCTCGGCGAGCCGCTCGACGACAAGGGCGCCCTCGAGACCGACGCCTTCCGGCCGGTCGAGTTCAAGGCGCCCGGCGTGGTGCAGCGGCAGCCCGTGCGCGAGCCGCTGCAGACCGGCTGGAAGGCCATCGACGCGATGATCCCCATCGGCCGCGGCCAGCGCGAGCTCGTCATCGGCGACCGCCAGACGGGCAAGACGTCGCTGATCGTCGACACGATCATCAACCAGAAGGGCCAGGACATCACCTGCGTCTACGTGGCCATCGGGCAGAAGGCCAGCACCGTCATGCAGGTGGTGCAGAAGCTCGAGGAGTACGGCGCCCTCGACTACACCATCGTGGTCGCCGCCACCGCCTCCGACTCGGCGCCGCTCAAGTACCTCGCGCCGTACTGCGGCGCCGCCATGGGCGAGCACTTCCTCTACGGTGGCCGGCACGCGGTGTGCTTCTACGACGACCTCAGCAAGCACGCCGACGCCTACCGGCAGATGAGCCTGCTGCTGCGCCGCCCACCGGGCCGCGAGGCCTTCCCCGGCGACGTGTTCTACCTGCACTCGCGGCTGCTCGAGCGCGCCGTCAAGCTGAGCGACGAGCTCGGCGGCGGCTCGCTCACCGCCATCCCGGTCATCGAGACCCAGGAGGGCGACGTCTCGGCCTACATCCCGACCAACGTGATCAGCATCACCGACGGCCAGATCTTCCTGCAGAGCGACCTCTTCTACTCGGGCGTGCGGCCGGCCATCAACGTGGGCATCTCGGTGAGCCGCGTGGGCGGCAACGCGCAGATCAAGGCCATGAAGCAGGTCGCCGGGCGCCTCAAGCTCGACCTCGCGCAGTACCGCGAGCTCGAGGCCTTCGCGCAGTTCGGCAGCGAGCTCGACGAGTCCACGCAGAAGTCGCTGGCCCGCGGCGAGCGCATGATCCAGCTGCTCAACCAGGGGCGCTTCGACCCGCAGCCGGTCGAGGAGCAGGTCGCGGTCCTGTTCGCCGGCACCCAGGGCTACCTCGACGACGTGCCCGTCGACCGCGTCGCCGCCTTCCGCGAGGAGCTGCGCGTGGCCATGCGCGCCCAGCACGCCGACCTGCTGCGCACCATCCGCGAGCAGAAGGAGCTCACGCCCGAGACCGAGGCCGAGCTCCGCCGCGCCATCGCCCAGTTCCACACCTCGTTCTCGCCGGTCGGCACGATCGAGCCCGCCGGCGCGGCCGCCGGCACGGCCGCGGGCGCGGTGTCGTCCGAGCCCGAGGGTGCGGCCGGCGCGCCGGGCGCGTCCGAGTCCGAGCCGGCCGAGCCGGCCGCCGGGGAGGACGACGCCTGACGTGGCCACCCTGCGCGACATCCGCCGCCGCATCGCGTCGGTCAACAACACGCGCAAGATCACCAAGGCCATGGAGATGGTCGCGGCGGCCAAGCTGCGCCGTGCCCAGAACCGCATCGAGGCCCTCCGCCCGTACGCCGCCGACATGATCGAGATGATGGTCGACCTGGCGACGTACTCGGGCGAGACGAGCGAGTACGCGCTCCTCCAGGAGCGCGACCCCGAGAGTGTCGTCGGCGTGCTCGTGATGACCGGCGACCGCGGCCTCGCCGGGGCGTTCAACGCCAATGTCCTGCGCCGTGCCTTCGAGGTCGAGCGCACGCTGCGCGAGGACGGCCGCGAGACCCGCGTCCTCGCCGTGGGCAAGAAGGGCATCGGCACGTTACGCTTCCGGCGCTGCACGATCGAACGCAGCTGGCAGGGACTCAGCGACCGGCCCCAGTACAACGACGCACGACAGATCGCCGACCACCTCATCGGCCTCTACATGCGCGGCGAGGTCGACCGTGTGCGCGTGATCTACAACCACTTCGACTCGCCCATGGAGCAGACGCTCGTGGACGAGCCCATCATCCCCGTGCCCCGTGAGCGGGTCACCGATGACACCCGCACGGCGAGGCCCGGCGCGTACCTGTACGAGCCCGACCCGGCGACCATCTTCGAGAGGTTGCTGCCGGCCTACGTCGAGATCGCCGTGTACCGCGCCCTGCTCGAGTCGAGCGCCAGCGAGCAGGGCGCGCGCATGACCGCGATGCGCAACGCCAGCGACAGCGCCGAGGAGATGCTCGGCGGGCTGACCCTGGCGCTCAACCGGGCCCGCCAGGCCGCGATCACGCAGGAGATCCTCGAGGTCGTGGCGGGCGCCGACGCCCTCGGGTAGGGGGGAGGGCGCCGCGCCGTGCCGGCGCGGCGCCGACGACAACGGTGACGAGCGGAGTTGAGCTGATGAACAGAGGCACAGTGGTGCAGGTGATCGGCCCGGTGGTCGACGCGCGCTTCCCCGACGAACTGCCGGGCATCCACAACGCCGTCACCATCCCGCTGGAGCGGGCGGACGGCCAGACGGTCGAGCTGGTGTGCGAGGTACAGCAGCATCTCGGCGACGACAAGGTGCGGGCCGTGGCCATGGACTCGACCGACGGCCTCGGCCGCGGCGTCGAGGTCACCGACACCGGCCAGCCGATCACCGTGCCCGTCGGCGAGCAGACCCTCGGCCGGCTCATCAACGTGATGGGCCAGACCATCGACATGCTCGACGAGATCGAAGGCGCCGAGCGCTGGCCCATCCACCGCCCGGCGCCCGACTTCGAGTCGCTCGACCCCACCGACGAGATCTTCGAGACCGGCATCAAGGTCGTCGACCTGCTCGCGCCGTACGTCAAGGGGGGCAAGATCGGCCTCTTCGGCGGCGCCGGCGTGGGCAAGACGGTCATCGTCCAGGAACTGATCCACAACATCGCTGCCGAGCACGGCGGGCTGTCGGTGTTCTGCGGCGTGGGCGAGCGCACGCGCGAGGGCAACGACCTGTGGCTCGAGATGAAGGATTCGGGCGTCATCGACAAGACGGCGCTGATCTTCGGGCAGATGAACGAACCGCCCGGCGCCCGCCTGCGCGTCGGCCTCGCCGGCCTCACCGTCGCCGAGTACTTCCGTGAGGAGGGCGGCCAGGACGTGCTCCTGTTCATCGACAACATCTTCCGCTTCGTGCAGGCGGGCTCCGAGGTCTCGGCGCTGCTCGGGCGTATGCCGAGCGCCGTGGGGTACCAGCCCACGCTGGCCAGCGAGATGGGCGAGCTGCAGGAGCGCATCACCAGCACCAAGCGCGGCTCCATCACCTCGGTGCAGGCCATCTACGTGCCGGCCGACGACCTCACCGACCCGGCTCCGGCGGCGACCTTCACGCACCTCGACGCCAAGACGGTGCTCTCTCGTGCGGTCTCGGAGAAGGGCATCTACCCGGCCGTCGACCCGCTGGACAGCACCTCGCGCATCCTCAGTCGCGACGCGGTCGGCGACCAGCACTACGAGGTCGCGACCCGCGTGCAGGAGGTGCTGCAGCGCTACAAGGACCTCCAGGACATCATCGCCATCCTGGGCATGGACGAGCTCTCCGACGAGGACAAGGTCGTCGTGCAGCGGGCGCGCAAGATCGAGCGCTTCCTCAGCCAGCCGTTCAACGTCGCCGAGCAGTTCAC
>JAZBOM010000266.1:0-13799 GCA_036351205.1 Thermoleophilia bacterium
CGGCTGATGCCGTCGGCGCGCATGCGGATCACGACGCCGTCGCGACTCTGCAGCATGATCTCGTGGTTGTCGCGCAGCACACGCACGCCGACGAGGTAGCCCTTGCGGTGGGTGAGCGCGACCGTGCGCACGCCGAGCCCGCCGCGGCCGGTGATGCGGTACTCGCTGATGGGCGTGCGCTTACCGAAGCCGTTCTCGGTGATGACGAAGAGGTCGGAGTCGTCGCGCGCGATGTCGACGGCGATCACCTCGTCGCCCTTGCGCAGCTTCATGCCGCGCACGCCCGAGGCCCCGCGGCCCATGGGCCGGACGTCGGCCTCGTGGAAACGGATCGCCTGGCCCAGCCGGCTGATCATCATGATGTCGTCGTCGCCCGAGGTGTGGCGCACGGCGAGCAGCTCGTCGCCCTCGCGGATGTCGATGGCGATGATGCCGTCGCTCTTGCGCGGCGTGTTGTACGAGCCGAAGAGCGTCTTCTTGATGACACCCTGCTTGGTGCCGAAGACCAGGTACTTGCCCTCGTTGACGTCGAAGTTGCGCGTCGCGATGACGGCGCAGACCTTCTCGTCCTGACGCAGCGGCAGCAGGTTGAGCAGGTGCTTGCCGCGGGCGTTGCGGCCCGCGAGGGGCAGCTCGTGCACCTTGAGCCGGTACACCTTGCCGACACTGGTGAAGAAGAGCAGGTAGTGGTGGGTGCTGGTGATGAAGAGGTGCTCGACCTCGTCCTCTTCTTTGAGCTCCATGCCGGCGACGCCGATGCCGCCGCGCTTCTGCTGGCGGTAGGTGGCCACCGGCAGGCGCTTCACGTACCCCGTCTTGGTGATGGTGATGGCCATCTGCTCTTCGGCGATGAGGTCTTCGAGGTCGATCTCGCCCTCGTCGGGCACGATCTCGGTGCGGCGGTCGTCGTTGTAGAGGCGCTTGATCTCGAGCAACTCATGCCTGATGACGCCGTAGATGGCGCCCTCGTCGCCGAGCAGCTCGCGCAGCTCCTTGATGCGCGCGAGCAGGCCGGCGTGCTCCTCCTTGACCTTGTCGCGCTCGAGGCTGGTGAGCTTCTGCAGGCGCAGGTCGAGGATGGCCTGCGCCTGCGGGTGCGTGAGCTCGAAGGTGTCCATGAGGGCGGTCCGCGCCGTCTCGACGTCGGCCGCCCGGCGGATGATGGTGATGATCGCGTCGAGGTTGTCGAGGGCGACCAGCAGGCCCTCGAGGATGTGCGCCCGCGTCTCGGCCTTGTCGAGCTCGAACTTGGTACGCCGGATGACGATCTCTCTCTGGAAGGCGAGGTAGGCCTTGATCATCTCGGGGAGCGTGAGGGTGCGGGGCACCCCGCCCACGAGCGCGATGTTGATGATCCCGAAGGTGGTCTGCATCTGGGTGTGCTTGTAGAGCTTGTTGAGCACCACCATGGGGATGGCCTCGCGCTTGAGCTCGATGACCAGGCGCATGCCGGCGCGGTCGGACTCGTTGCGGAGGTCGCTGATCTCGGTGATCTTCTTCGTCTTGACGAGATTGACGATGTCGTCGATGAGCGTGGCGCGGTTGACCTGGTAGGGCAGCTCGGTGACGACGATGGCGCTCTTGTTGCCCTTGAGCTGCTCGGTGTGCGCCTTGGCGCGGACGCGGACGCGCCCGCGCCCCGTGCGATAGGCCTCCTTGAACCCCGCGCTGCCGAGGATGACCCCGCCGGTCGGGAAGTCGGGCCCCTTGATGTGCTCCATGAGGTCGTCGGCCGTGGCCTCGGGGTGATCGATCAGCGCCAGGGTGGCATCGACCACCTCGCCCAGGTTGTGCGGCGGGATGTTCGTCGCCATGCCCACGGCGATGCCCGACGCACCGTTGACCATGAGGTTGGGCATGCGGCTGGGCAGCACCGTCGGCTCGCGCCTGGTCTCGTCGTAGTTGGGCACCCAGTCGACGGTGTTGGCGTCGATGTCGCGCAGCATCTCGACGGCGATGCGGCTGAAGCGGGCCTCGGTGTAGCGCATCGCCGCCGGCGAGTCGCCCTCGACCGAGCCGAAGTTGCCCTGGCCGTCGACCAGCGTGTAGCGCATGTTGAAGTCTTGCGCCATGCGCACGAGGGTCGGGTAGATGACGGCCTCGCCGTGGGGGTGGTAGTTACCGGAGGTGTCGCCGGCGATCTTGGCGCACTTGCGGTGCGCCTTGTTCGGCGCCAGGCCGAGGTCGTTCATCGCCACGAGGATACGGCGCTGGCTCGGCTTGAGACCGTCGCGCACGTCGGGGAGGGCGCGGTCGGTGAGCACGCTCATCGCGTAGTCGATGAACGAGGAGCGCATCTCGTCTTCGAGCTCGATGGGCTCGATCTTGCCCTCGAGTGTCTGGAGGTTGTCAGACATCGAGGAAGCGCACCTCCTTCGCGTTCTTCTCGATGAACTCGCGACGCGGCTCGACCTTGTCGCCCATCAGCATGGTGAAGACCTCGTCGGCCGCCTGACCGTCTTCCATCGAGACCAGCATCAGCGTGCGCGTCATCGGGTTCATCGTCGTCTCCCAGAGCTGGTCCGGGTTCATCTCGCCGAGACCCTTGAAGCGCTGCAGCTGGATGCCCTCCTTGGTGAGCTCGACGATCTGCACGCGCAGCTCCTCGTAGCTCGTCGCCTCGGCCTTGCGGTTGCCGAGGCGGAGGGTGAACGGCGGGCGCCCGACCATCTCGCGGATGCGCGCGTGCACGCGGCGCAGCGCCTGGAACTCGCGCCCGGAGAGGGCCGCGAACGGGATGCGCAGGTTCGCGGCCAGACCCGTGCGCCGCTCGACCAGGCGCGTGTCGGCGACCTGCTCCTCGTCGTCGACGGCGAGGACGTCAATCACGTAGCGCTTGTCGATGTCGGTGCGCAGTGCGTCGACCAGTGCCGGGAAGGCGGCGATGTCGGCCTCGATCACGGGCCCGTTCTTGAGCCAGTCGATGAGCTCGCCGCCCCACTGGCTCTTGAGCTTCTTCACCCAGCCCTCGTACTCGCCGTAGAGCTTGAGGAAGCGCTGGTATCTGGTCTCGCTGAAGGTGAACCCCGTGTCGGTGTTGTCGACCTTGATCTGCTCGAGCCGGCCGCGCAGCAGGATCTCCTCGAGCTGCGCCTCCTTGTGGATGTACTGCTCCTGGTTGCCCTGCTTGAGCCGGTACAGCGGGGGCTGGGCGATGTAGACGTAGCCGGCCTCGACGAGCGGCTTCATGTGGCGGAAGAGGAAGGTGAGGATCAGGGTGCGGATGTGCGACCCGTCGACGTCGGCGTCGGTCATGATGATGATCTTGTGGTAGCGCGCCTGGTCGACGGCGAAGTCGTCGCCGATGCCGGCGCCGATGGCGCTGATCATCGTGAGGATCTCGTTGTTGGCGAGCATCTTGTCGATGCGCGCCTTCTCGACGTTGATGATCTTGCCGCGCAGCGGGAGGATCGCCTGGAACGAGCGGTCACGGGCCTGCTTGGCCGAGCCTCCGGCCGAGTCGCCCTCGACGAGGTACAGCTCGCTCAGCGAGGGATCCTTGATCGAGCAGTCGGCGAGCTTGCCGGGCAGGTTGCTGCCCTCGAGGAGCCCCTTGCGGCGCGTGAGGTCGCGCGCTTTGCGCGCGGCGCTGCGCGCCCGGGCCGCGTTGATCGCCTTGTCGACGATCTGCCGCGCCTCGGACGGGTTCTCCTCGAGGAACTCGGCCAGCTTCTCGTTGACCGTGGTCTGGACGAGCGTCTGGATCTCGGTGTTGCCGAGCTTCGTCTTGGTCTGGCCCTCGAACTGCGGGTTGCGCAGCTTGACGGAGATCAGGGCCGTGAGACCCTCGCGCACGTCTTCGCCGGAGAGGTTGTCCTCTTTCTCCTTGAGGAGGTTCTTCTGGCGCGCGTAATCGTTGACGGTGCGCGTGAGGGCGGAGCGGAAGCCCGAGAGGTGGGCGCCGCCCTCGGTGGTGTTGATGTTGTTGGCGAAGGTGAAGATCGACTCGTTGTACGACGAGTTCCACTGCATCGCGACCTCGACCTGCCCGTCGTCGGTCTCGTTCTCGAGGAAGATGATGCTGCGGTGCAGGGCGTCCTTGTCGCGGTTGATGTAGGCCACGAAGTCTTTGATGCCGCCGGCGTACTGGAACGTGATCGACTCACCGTCGGCGCGCTCGTCGTCGAGGACGATGCGCAGGTCTTTGGTGAGGAAGGCCGTCTCGCGCAGGCGCTGGGCGAGGACGCGGTAGTCGAAGTCGACCTCTTCGAAGACATCGGCGTCGGGCATGAAGGACACCGTCGTGCCGGTGGCGGCGCCCTTCGCGAGCTTCTCGCGCTTCTCGAGCTTGGTCACCGGCGTGCCGCGCTCGTAGCGCTGGTGCCAGTGGTGCCCGTCGACGTAGATGTCGAGCTCGAGCCACTCGGAGAGGGCGTTGACGACCGAGACGCCCACGCCGTGCAGGCCGCCGGAGACCTTGTAGCCGCTGCCGCCGAACTTGCCGCCCGCGTGCAGCATCGTGAGGACGACCTCGGCGGCGGGCTTGTCGTACTTCTTCATGATGCCGACGGGGATGCCGCGGCCGTCGTCGGCGACGGTGATCGAGTTGTCGGGATTGACGGTGACGGTGATCACGGAGCAGTACCCCGCGATGGCCTCGTCGACGGAGTTGTCGACGACCTCGTAGACGAGGTGGTGCAGGCCGCGCGGCCCCGTGGAGCCGATGTACATGCCCGGGCGTTCGCGGACGGGCTCGAGGCCCTCGAGGACCTGGATGTCTTGAGCGTCGTAGTGCGGCTGCTTCACTCGACCTCGCAATGGACCGGTGGTGGGTTGTCACAAGGGGGGCACGACGCGCCGCCGTGCCCTTCGTAGTCTATCAGAGCGCGGCCCTTTTCGCGACCGCAGGAAGCCATGAAACACCCTGCAAATCGTCTACTTCTCGGGATGACGACCAGACCCGCCGGGAGACCCGCCGCCGGTGTCTCCGGACGCGGCGCGAAGGGCGGCCTCGATGGCCGCCCGCAAGCGCTCGTCGGCGACCCCTTCGGCGGCCTCCCGGGCCGCGGACACGTCCTCGGATCGCAGGCTCTCTCCACGTTCCGAATCCTTCGCCACGGCAGGCGTTTCTTCCTGCGTGGCGACCCCGCGGCGAACGCGGAATCGGAGCTTGCGCACCGGGTTGCCGGGGTCCATCTCGGCCATGCGCGCGAGGATCTCCCCGGAGAGGTAGGAAAGCTCGTTCGCCCACACCGACGACTCGCACTCGACGGTCAGCACGCCGCGGCTGAAGGCCCGCACGGCGGTCGTCCGGGCGACCTGCTCGCCGGCGGCTCTCGCCCAGAGCGCGTAGGCGCGAGCGTCGTCGCTGGACGTCAATCGGGTCACCGCCGGCGCGAGGATCTCGCCGAGGCGCCGGGGCCCCTTGTCGCGACGACCGCTCACGCCTCGTCCTCGGGCGGTCCCGGGGAGGCGGCGGCGGGCGGCGTCCCCAGCCGCTCACCGGCCAGCGGCAACTCGACGACGAGCGCGCGTCCCAGCTCGTCCTCGGTGAAGTAGTGGCGGTTGGTGGTGGTGAGGATCGCCTGGCCGCCGCTCGCCAGCAGGTCGACGAGGCGGCGGCGGCGCGCGTCGTCGAGCTCGCTCATCACGTCGTCGAGGAAGAGCGTGCCCGTGCCGGCCCCGCTCTCCGCCGCGACCCCCCTCTCGGCCAGCAGCAGCGCGAGCACCGCGGCCCGCTGTTCGCCCTGCGACCCGTAGAGGCGCAGGTCGCGCCCACCCGCCGGCACCGCGGCCGTACCGTCGACCGTGCACCCCGGCCCGGCGAGGGTCGCCCCCGCGCCCTCGTCCCCGGGCAACTCGAGGAACCGCAGGTCGTCGCGCTGCGGGCCGAACAGAGAGAGCCCCCTCTGCACCTCGCCGGGGCGGCGACGGCGAAGCTCTTCGAGCAGGGCCCCCTCATCGAGGACACCGTCGGCGCCGAGTACGGCGTCTGTCTGGGCGACGAGCTCGATCGTGTAGCGACCGCCGCCCGGGGACAAGGTCTCGGCCGCGGCGGCGAAGCGCCCCGCAAGCCTCGTGACGACGGCCCGGCGGCGGCGGTCCAGCGCCGCCGCGGCGGCGGCGAACTGCGCGTCCCACGGCGCCAGCGCCGCCGGGTCGGCCCCCTCGCGCACGGCGACCAACTGCGCGTTGCGCTGCCGCAGCGCCTGGGTGAGCTGAGCCAGCGCGGCGGCGTACGCGGGGTCGATCGTCGCCGCGAAGGCGTCGAGGTGTGCGCGGCGGCGGGCGGGGCTCCCCTTCACCAGCAACAGGCTCTCGGGCACGAAGATGAACACCATGCTGCGGCGGCGCAGCTCGTCGAGGCCGGCGACCTCGACCCCGTCGTAGCGCACCCGCCGACCCTGTCGCGGCGCGTAGGCGACCTCACAGGTGTGGCGTTCACCTTGGTCGTCCTCGAGGGCGACGGTGACGCGGGTGAAGGGTTCCCCCCAAGTGATCAGCTTGTCGTCGCTGCGGGTGCGCGGCGACGAGCCGCGCAGGCCGAAGAAGGCACCCTCCAGAAGGTTCGTCTTGCCCGTGGCGTTGGCACCGACGACGACGGTCGTGCCGGGGCCGAACTCCACCGCCGTGTCACAGTAGGAGCGGAAGTTGACGAGCCTCAGTCCGAGGACGCGCACAGCCTGTACTCCGCGCCGCCCGTCGCGACCACGTCGCCGGGAGCGACCTTGCGGCCGCGGCGCCGCTCCGGGGCGCCGTTCACCGTGACCTCACCCGACTGGATGAGCAGCTTGGCCTGCCCGCCGGTAGCCGCGGCGCCGGCGAGCTTGAGGAAGGCGCCGAGGGCGACGGGACCGCTGACGGCGACGTCGGCCAGGAGGCTGGGCGGTCAGCTGCTGAGACGGATCGGCATGATGAGGTAGACGAAGCTGCCGTCGCCCCCGCTCACGAGACCCGGTCTCAGAGGAGTGGTGAAGCTCAACTCGACCTCGTCCTCGTCGAAGGCGTCGACCCCGTCGACGAGGTAGGCCGGGTTGAAACCGATCTCGAACTCCTCCTCGCCTTCGAACCCGACGTCGAGGGCCTCCTCGGCCTGCCCGACGTCCTGGGTGAGGGCGCGCATCTGGAGGCGCCCCGGCGAGAACGTCAGGCGCAACGGGGCGTTCTTCTGCGCCAGCAGGCTGACCCGGCGGGCGGCGGCGGCGAAGCCGTCGCGGTCGAGCCGCACCTGATGGTCGAAGGTCTCCGGGAGGAGTTGCTTGTAGTTCGGGAACTGGCCGTCGATGAGACGTGAGGCGAGCCACACCCCGCCGCTCGGGTCGGGAAGGTGGAAGACGACCTGGTTCTCGGTGACGACGATCTCGATGTCGCCCTCGCCCAGCGCCGCCGCAAGTCGAGCCACCTCGGTGAGGGCCTTGGCCGGGACGATCGCCTGCACCTCGGCGCCGGGCGCCGCCTCGAGTCTGGTCTCCTTCACCGCCAGCCGGTAGCTGTCGGTGGCGACCATCTTCAGCGTGTCACCGGCGATCGACACGAGGACCCCGGTGAGGATCGGCCGGGTCTCGTCACGCGAAGCCGCACGGCCGACCTTGCCCAGGGTCACGGCGAAGGGGTCCCGCCCGACCGTGAAGGCGTCGCTCATGTCGAAGGTCGACGTCTGCGGGAAGTCGGCCGCCGACCACGCGTTGAGAGCGAACTCCGCCCGGCCGCCGGCGACCTTGACGGCACTCTCGGCGGCGTCGATCACGACCTCGTCGGAGGAGAGGTTGCGCACGACGTCGCTGAACAGCCGCGCCGGCACGACGACCTCTCCGTCGCTGTCGATCGTGACGCCGGCGGCGAGGCTGGCCTTGATGGAGAGCTCCATGTCGGTGGAGTAGAGGTCGAGACGTCCCTCGACCGCCTGCAGCAGGACGCCGGAGAGCACCGGCAGCGCGCTGCGCGTGGACACGCCCCTCGCGAGGATGTTGAGCTTGTCCACGAGGACGGTTCGATCGCACGTCAGTCTCATCACCCGCTCCTTACGATAATTCAGAGAGATAAATCTCTCCTCACCATCGTCATAGCCGCTGTGGACGATGTGAGGAATCGGCTTCGGCCCTGCGTGTTGCCCTCCTCGCCCTGGGGACGGCTCTGGGGACGATCTGTGCAGAACCGGGTGCTCCCTGTGCGCCGGCGCTCGCGGTCTGACGAAGCATAGCCTTTTTCCACCAGCCGTGTGAACACTCTGCCCCTCGCGCCGCATGGTTCTCCACACGATGCCGGGCGGGCTGGCCGAGGAGGTGGTCGCCGACCCGGTCGACGGCTGCGTGCAGGGTCGTGCGGCCTCCCGAGATGACGGCCCGATCGGGCGGGCGCAGGCCGGCGCGAGCGGGCGGCCCGCAGGCGAGAGGGGCGCTCAGTGGGAGGCGCGGAGACGCTCGCCGACCACCGCCACGAGATCCCGGAGTTGGTGGTCGTGACCGTCGGCGAGCTGGCGTTCGATCTTGTTCACGGCGTACAGCACGGTGCTGTGGTCGCGGCCGCCGAAACGCTCGCCGATCTGCGGCAGTGAGGCCTCGGTCAGATCGCGGGCCAGGTACATGGCGATGTGGCGGGCGAAAGCGATGTCCTGGGTGCGACGGGCCCCGCGCAGGTCGTTGACGTGGCAGCCGAACTCACGGGCCACCTCAGCCTGGACCATCTCCACGGTGATCGGGTGGCTGTACGCCTTGGGCAGGATGTCGGCCAGGGCTTCGCGCGCCACCTCGACGTCGAGGTCCACGCCACGCACCGAGGCGTAGCCGACGGCGCGGGTGAGGGCGCCGTACAACTCGCGGATGTTCGTCGTGACCCGGCCGGCGATGAAGGCGAGGACCTCGGGGTCGGCGACCTTCAGCCGGTCCCACTTGACCTGTTTGCGCAGGATCGCGATGCGGGTCTCGAGGTCGGGCCGGCTGACGTCGACGACGACCCCCTGCCCGAAGCGCGAGCGCAACCGCTCCTCGAGCGCCTCGAGCGAGCGCGGCGGCCGGTCGGAGGTGATCACGATCTGTCGGCCGGCTTCGTACAGGGAGTTGAAGGTGTGGAAGAACTCCACCTGGGTCTGCTGCTTCTCGGCCAGGAACTGCACGTCGTCGACGAGCAGGATGTCGTTCTCCCGGTAGGCCTGCTTGAAGCCCTCGATGCGGCCCTTGTCGGTGACCGCGTTGATGAAGTCGTCGGTGAAGCGCTCGACGGTGACGTAGCGGATCTTGAGGTCGGGGTGCTGCTCGAGGGCGCCGTGGGCTATGGCCTGGATCAGATGGGTCTTGCCGAGGCCGGTGTCGGCGTAGATGAAGACGGGGTTGTAGGCCGTGGCCGGGGCCTCGGCCACGCTCCGTGCCACGGCCGTCGCGTATTCGTTGTGCGGGCCGACCACGAAGCGCTCGAAGACGTAGCGCGGGTTGAGCTCGGGGTGGCGTGCCCGGGGCCGGGCGCGACGTTCGCCGCGCGGCACGGCTTGCGGCCCGGGGAGGCCCGCTGTGGGGGCGCCGGACTCGGCCGCACCGGGCTCGGCGGCGCCGGCCGCGGCGCTGGCGGCGCCGGCGGGAGCGCCGCTCGCCGGCGCCACCGGCAACGCGGCCGCCCGCTCGTCGACGACGACGCGCACCCCGACGTCGAGGCCGAGGACCGCCCCGAGCGCCTCGCTCACCTTGCCGGTGAAGCGCTTCTCGACCCACTCGCGGGCGAAGTCGTTGGCCACGCCCAGCACGAACGTCGTGTCGTCGAGGGAGACCGGCACGGTGCGGTCGAACCAGAGGCGGAAGGTGGGCTCGTTGACCTGGGCGCGAAGGTGCGTCTTCGCCTCGTCCCAGATGAGTGTCAGCTGGTCGTCGATCGCCGCCCTCGTCGTCTGCCGGGATGCCGCTGCTCAGCCCGTGTCGCGGTGTGTTGTCAGACGAGCGTGTCGAGGAGGCGGAGACCCTCCTCGCGCAGGGCGCGCTTGCCGTCGCCGACCGAATGTATCAACCCCATCTCCTCCAGTAAACCGAGTTCGCGGAAGGCCGTGGAGGGCGCGATCCCGATCTCGCGGCCGACCTGCGTCGGGCCCGCCGTGCCGAGCTCCATGAGGAGGACGAGGACCTTCTTCTGCCGCGTGGTCAGGCGCGGCAGTGGCGCCGACGCGGGCTCGGGCGCCGCCGCCGCCTGGCGCTGCGGCAGCCGGATGGTGAAGACGGCGCCGCCGCCGAGGTTGTCCTCGACGGTGACCAGGCCGCGCAGGAACTGCAGCGATTCGCGCGCGATCGGCAGCCCGGAGCCCACGCCCCGGATCACCTGGCGCTGAAGTGACGTCGCCGTGGTGAAGCCGGGCTGGAAGACGCGCTCCTTGTCGTCGACCCCGGGGCCGTGGTCGGAGATGCGGATCGTCTGGCCGTTGTCGAGGATCGTCACGACGACGTCGCGGAAGTAGGCGTGCAGGAGGTTCTCGATGAGTTCCTGGATGACCGTGTAGGGGACCTGCCCGCCCTGCTCCCGGCAGTGGTGATAGGTCTTCTCCGCCAGGGAGGCGATGAGGGCGGGAAGGTCCTTCTCCTCGATGGTGACGACCCGCGGCGGGCTGGTCAGGGTGTCGTAGATCGCGATGCGCGGTGCGGCCGGGCCCGAGGGCGGCGCCGGAAGGCCGGCGTCGTCGCGCCCCCGCCCGGCAGAACGACCCGGGTCGCCGCCGCCGTGCGCGTCCTCGTCGTGATCGACCTTCTCGGGCGGCGTCGCAGTGGCCGCGCCCGGGCCGGGCGGAGCCGCCGTGTCGGTCAGCAGCCTGTCGAGGAACGACTCCATGGGGGGCGTGAGTATAGCAGAGCCGCCGCCGCCGCCGGGCCGTTCGTGGAACCCCGCGGAACTGCTCTGTGCAGGCGAAACCGCGCGGTTGTCCACAGCCTGTTCAGGATGTGTGGAAAGCGTTCCCCGGAGACCGTGCCGACGTGCGGAGTTTGCGGGACTTGTGGATAAGGCCGTTTCACGACGGGGTGACGGTCGCCGGCCCGCACGTCCGGCGCCGGTCTGGAACCTGGCGTCGGCGCAAGGCCTCGAGGCCGGGACGTGAAGGGGGGAATCACCTGCAAAACGAGCTCTCGACTCACTCCCGGCGAGAGCCCGCCGCTGTCAAGTGCATCCACGGTCGTGAACCCCTTTTCCACGACGGTCGTGAGCCTGTGTGCGCGTGAAACCCGACTTCTCCACACTCTCCACAGGAGAGCGCGGAAGGTCACGGACCGCGTGGAACGCCCCATGTGACCCGTCGAGGGCGCGGATGGCGTGGAGCGCAGCGGTGCGCCCGACAGGGCGCCGACGGCGCGACCCGGTCCGAGGGGGTATCATCAAGGTGTCCTGCGGAGCTCCTGGACGAGGAGCTGAGAAGGCGCTTCCTAGCGCCGACGCGTCGAACCTGACCACCGCGAGGTGGCGGCGCCCTCCGGGGCGTTGCTGGGTAATGCCAGCGAAGGGAGTGATCGTCGATGTCCAGCCCCACCCACGCCCGGGTGACGGGCGGCCCGGCGCCGGGGCCGCGCGCCCGCCTCAACGCCGACCCGACCCGGTGGGGGGTCGCCGCGGTCGCCGAGATCGCCGTGGCGGTCGCGCTCGCCGCCGTGCTCGGCCAGGTGCGTCTCTTCGTGATGCCGCAGGGAGGCTCCGTGAGCCTCGAGCTCCTCCCGCTCGTCTTCGTCGCCGTGCGGCGCGGGGTCGTCCCCGGGCTGACCGCGGGGCTCCTCTACGGCGTCCTCCAACTCGGTCTGCCGGGGGCGTATGTCCTGCACCCCGCCCAGGCGCTGCTCGACTATCCGCTGGCCTTCATGGCCGTCGCGCTGGGCGGCCTGGTGCGCGTCGGCGCCGTCGCGGGCCGGAGCGGTGCGCTCCGGCTGCTCGCGGCCGTGGCCGTCGCCGGCGCGGGGCGTCTCGTCTTCCATTTCCTCTCCGGGCTCGTCTTCTTCGCCGAGTACGCGCCGCACTGGGAGGCGCCGTGGCTCTACGCGCTCACCTACAACCTGCTCTACCTGGTGCCCGAGGTCATCCTCTCGGCCCTCTTGCTCTGGCCGCTGCTGCGCGCCTACGACGCCGCGTACCCGGCGCGCGCCGGGGGTCGCCGGTGACCCCCGGCGGCGGAAGCGCGGGCTCCGGCCGCCCGGCCGCCGGAGATCCGACCTCGGGCCCCGCAGGCCCCGGTCGCGGCCGCTGCGGTGCCGACGCCGGCGATCTGGTCGCCCTCGTCCTGCTCGACGGCGACTACGAGGACGCCGGCTACTACCGGCGCCGGTGTGCGGAAGCGGGCTTCCTCGTGGCCGCCGACGGGGGTCTGCGCTTCGCGCTTGCGCACGGCGTTCGTGTGGACCTGCTGATCGGCGACTTCGACTCGCTCGGCGCGGCCGACGTCGCGGCGGCCGAGCGGGCCGGCGTGCGCGTGGAGCGTCACCCGGTGCGCAAGGACGCGACCGACGGCGAGCTGGCGGTCGAGGCCGCGCTGGCCGAGGGCGCCGGCGAGCTCGTGCTCGCCGGGGCCCTCGGCGGCGCCCTCGACCACGTCGTCGGCCACCTCGCCCTCCTGCGGCGTGCCACCCGCCGGGGAGCCGCCGCGCGCATCGTGGCGCCGCGGCTCTGCGTGACCGCCCTCGCGGCGCCGGCCGAGGTCGGTCTCGACGCGGCGCCCGGGGCCCGGGTGTCGCTGGCTCCGCTGGAGGGTGACGCCCGCGTGACCCTCGAGGGCCTCGTCTACCCGCTGCGGGCCGGCGTCCTCGCCGCCGACGCCTGTCTCGGCCTGGGAAACGCCGTATCCGGCGATGCCCGGATCACCGTCCACGACGGTGTCGTCGCGGTCTTCGTCCACGACGGCGAGGAGACCTTCGGGCGCCGGCGACGGGAGCCCCGCTGAACGCCGGCGGACGGCCCTCTTCCCCGTCCCCGCCCACCGGGGCGCCGCCCGTCGGGGCGCGGCCCGACCCGGTCGTCCTCGCGGCGAGCCTCTACGTGGCCGCCGTCCTGGTCTTCGCCGCGCTGCCGACCCGGGGCGCCCTCGAGGCGACGGTCGGCGACCGTCAGTCGACGGTCACGCTCATCGCCCACTTCGCCGAGTTCGTCGTGCTGGGTGTGCTGGTGCTGGTGGCGGCGCGACGCCATCGCGGCGCGCGCGAGGCCCTCGCCCGTGCGGTCACGGTGGGGGTGGCCGTCGCGCTGGGCACAGAGCTCATGCAACTGGCCCTGCCGTGGCGGAGCTTCCAGGTGCGCGATCTTGCGGTCGACCTGCTCGGCCTCGCGCTCGGTCTGGCCTTCGTCAGTCGTCGGCGCGCGGGGGCACGGGTAGCACAAGGGCGTCGCGCATGATGTGGTCGGCGACGTCTTCGGCCGGCACGTCGTAGGCCTGCCGGGAGACGAGGTGCTTCAGGGCGATGACGCGACAGGTGCGCGAGCCGGTCGGGTCGCGGTGCACGCGCGGGTCTTTCCTGTCGGGCAGCGTCATCCTCGGCCTCCTCTCCGTGCCCTTCGCTCCCGCTATCGGTCGTGCCTCAGGCGTGGTTGACTCGCTGGTGTAAGCAGAAGAGACTCCGCGCGTCGGCCCCCCGGGGCGGCCGCGGAGCCAACGGCGGAGGTGGCGCGTGATCGGCATCGATGAAGCCCTCGACGCGGTGCTCGCCGAGGTCCGGCCCCTGGGCGTCGAGCGCGTACCGCTGCTCGAGGCGCTCGGGCGCGCCTGCGCGGCGGACGTGGTCTCTCCCGAGGCGGTGCCGGGCTTCACGAACTCGGCGATGGACGGGTTCGCGCTGCGCGGCGAGGACCTTGCCGAAGGCCGCCGCGAGTTCGCCGTGGTCGCCGAGATCCCCGCCGGCCGGCCGAGCGCGCGGCATCTC
>JAZBOM010000267.1:0-2393 GCA_036351205.1 Thermoleophilia bacterium
CACGACCGCCCAGTACATCTCGTCGCTGAACGAGGTGATCGACGTGCACACCGAGCGCGTCGTGGTCGGTGTGCAGATCCGCATCCCGCCGCTGGTATTGCTGTCGATGTACATCATCGCTCTGGCGGCGATGTTCCTCACCGGGGTGCAGAACGGCTACGCCGAGAGACGCAACGTCGTCGCCCTGTTGACGCTGGTGTTGGTACTCTCCGCGGTGCTCTACCTGATCGTCGACCTGGATCGCGCTCAGGAGGGCCTGCTGCAGGTCTCCCAGCAGGCCTTGATCGACCTCCGAGCCACGCTGCCCACCTACCCCTGAGACCGCCCGGGCCCGGACCTCGATCCGCGCCCGGCACGCTGCGGCCCCAGAGGCGTGCAGTTCGGTGCGCGAGGCAGCGGTATCGGCTAGAGTGCCACATCGGGCATGCGCCATGCGCGATGCGCGTCCGGCGCCGGCGTAGGGAGGAACCGAATGGACTGGGTCGCGATCGGGGCTGCGGTGCTCGTCCTGGCGGTCCTGGGCCGCGTCCTCTACAGCTCCAGGGTGCAGCAGTCGGAGCGGTACCAGGCCCTGGTCGTTCCCCTGGCCAACATCATGGACGTCGGCTTCATTGTCCTGTCGCCGGCGATCGTCCTTCTCGCCGGCTACTGGTCGCCCGTGTTCCTTGCCGGGATCTGCCTGCTCGCCATCGCAACGGGCTTTGCGATCGCCTACAACATCCGCCACTACGAGCCGCTGATCGGCACCGGCGACCGCATCAACAGGATCGGCCGCGTCGCCCGGCTCTCGCTCGTCGTCGCATCCGTCACCAACATCGCCTACTACACGCTGCTGCTGACCGCCCTCATCCTGTGGCCGCTGGGTATCTACTCGGACGCCAACATGGCGATCGGGGGCACCATCATCCTCGGCGCCCTGCTGGTGGTGGGGCTCCTCGGCGGCATGGAGCAGCTGAACACCCTCGGCGACAGGACGACCGCCTTCAATCTGAGCGCGGTCATCGCCGTCGTCACCGCGTTCATCGTCTACAATCTCCAGGAGGCCGTGGCCGGGACTCTCCACTTCCCGCCGGTCGACACGACGCTCGAGGTCCAGGACGTGCGCAAGATCATCGGGCTCTTCGCCCTCGTCCAGGGTTTCGAGGCCTCCCGCTACATCGGCGCACGGTTCGCCGCCGACGTGCGGATCTCGACCATGCGCCTGGCCCAGGTCATCGCCTCGGTGGTCTTCGTGATCTTCATCGCCTCGGCGCTCATCCTGTTCGTGGAGGTGAAGACGGACTTCAGCCAGAAGGCCATCTTCGTCGTCTCGGACGAGATGGGCCGCTTCATGCCGTGGCTCATCCTGCTCGCCGCCATCGGCAGCCAGACCTCGGCGATCGTCAACGCGGCGACCTCGCGCAGCGACATGCTCGTCACCTACAAGGTGCCGCGCAAGGCGACGTTCCTCATCCTGCTGGTCCCGGCGATCGCCGTCTTCCTCCTCACCGACATCAACCAGGCAGTGGCGCTCGCCTCGCGGGTCTTCGCCGTGTACTTCGTGCTGCAGGCGCTGATCGCGCTGCTCCTGGCCCGCAGGGCGAAGAACTGGGGCGGCGTGGCCGGCTTCCTGGCCATCATGCTGGCCATGGGGACGGTCGCCGTCTTCGGGCTGCCGACCTGAGGCAGGGCGAGAGCCCGGCCGGTCGCCACCGCCCATCCCAGCGGTCCCGCAGCGACCCGGGGCGGCGGCAGCGGGGGCGGGAAGGAGCGGGCCTTCGCGCTGCGGAGGGGAGCAGCGGATCACGTCCACACATCTCTGGACGACTGCATCGAGGCCTTGAGAGAGGCGAGCCCGCTCACCAGCCGGGCGACCGGCGCCGCGAGGTGGATGAGCTTGTCAACGCCGCGCGCCGGCGCGGGGCTCTCAGCCTCCCACTCCGTGATCTTACGGCGGGGAGCGAGCCGGGTGTGACGCGCGCTCGGAGGAGATCCACAACGAGCTCTGGGCAATCGCCGAGGAGTGGGTCGCCAGGGACACGTCCGCCACGACCGCCCAGTACATCTCGTCGCTGAACGAGGTGATCGACGTGCACACCGAGCGCGTCGTGGTCGGTGTGCAGATCCGCATCCCACCGATGGTCTTGCTCGCGATGTACATCATCGCTCTGGCCGCCACGTTCCTCACCGGGGTGCAGAACGGCTACGCCGAGAGACGCAACCTCGTCGCCCTCGTCACGCTGGTACTGGTGCTCTCCGCGGTCCTCTACCTGATCGTCGACCTGGATCGCGCTCAGGAGGGCCTGCTGCAGGTCTCCCAGCAGGCCTTGATCGACCTCCGAGCCACGCTTCCCACCTACCCCTGACGGTCTGTCCGCGGGCGCCCGGCAGGCCGAAGACCCTCTCCCGTCCGC
>JAZBOM010000268.1:0-12956 GCA_036351205.1 Thermoleophilia bacterium
AGCTTGTGCGACGCCTGCATGAGAGCCTCGGTCTTGGCCTGGATCTCGCCCAGGTCGTCACCGTTGAGCGCCTCGCGCAACTCGGCGCTCGCCTTCTCGATCTGCTCGCGCGTCTCCGCGTCGACCCGGTCGCCCATGTCCTTGAGCGACTTCTCGGTCGAGTAGATGAGGTTCTCCGCGTTGTTGCGCGTCTCGGCCAGCTCGCGCGCCTTGCGGTCCTCGTCGGCGTGCGCGTCGGCGTCCTTCATCATGCGCTCGATGTCCTTCTCGTCGAGGCCGCTCGAGGCGGTGATGGTGATCTTCTGCTCGTTGCCGGTGCCGAGATCCTTGGCGCTCACGTGGACGATGCCGTTGGCGTCGATGTCGAAGGTGACCTCGACCTGCGGGATGCCGCGCGGCGCCGGCGGGATGCCGACGAGCTGGAACTTGCCCAGCGTCTTGTTGTCGCGCGCCATCGGGCGCTCGCCCTGCAGCACGTGGATCTCGACGCTGGTCTGATTGTCGTCGGCGGTCGAGAAGATCTCGCTCTTCTTGGTCGGGATCGTCGTGTTGCGCTCGATGAGGCGCGTGAACACGTTGCCCTTGGTCTCGATGCCCAGGGACAGCGGCGTCACGTCGAGGAGCAGGACGTCCTTGACCTCGCCGGCGAGGACCCCGCCCTGGATGGACGCGCCGACGGCGACGACCTCGTCGGGGTTGACGCCGCGGTGCGGCTCCTTGCCGATGAGGTCCTTGACCTTCTCCTGCACGGCCGGCATACGCGTCATGCCGCCGACGAGGATCACGTGGTCGATCTTCTCCTTGCCCAGACCGGCGTCCTTGATCGCGGCGTGCACGGGCGCGACGACGCGCTCGAGAAGCGCGCGCGTGAGCTCCTCGAACTTGGCCCGCGAGAGGGTCAGGTCGAGATGCTTGGGCCCGTTCTCGTCGGCGGTGATGAAGGGCAGGTTGATGTTGCTCGACTGGGTCGTCGAGAGCTCGATCTTGGCCTTCTCGGCGGCTTCGTAGAGCCGCTGCAGGGCCATCTTGTCCTTGCTCAGGTCGATGCCCTGGCTCTGCTTGAACTCGCCCACCATCCAGTCGACGACCGCCTTGTCCCAGTTGTCGCCGCCGAGGTGGGTGTCGCCGTTGGTCGACTTGACCTCGAAGACGCCTTCGCCGATGTCGAGGATCGACACGTCGAAGGTGCCGCCGCCGAGGTCGAACACAAGGATCGTCTGGTCGTGCTCCTTGTCGAGACCGTAGGCGAGCGCCGCCGCGGTGGGCTCGTTGATGATGCGCTTGACCTCGAAGCCGGCGATGCGGCCGGCGTCCTTCGTGGCCTGCCGCTGCGCGTC
This sequence comes from Thermoleophilia bacterium, assembly GCA_036351205.1. GTDB lineage: Bacteria > Actinomycetota > Thermoleophilia > UBA2241 > UBA2241 > UBA2241. The sequence goes on from JAZBOM010000268.1 coordinate 1,338, forward strand.
GTTGAAGTACGCCGGCACGGTGATGACCGCGTCGCTGACCTTCTCGCCCAGGTAGTCCTCGGCGTCGCGCTTGAGCTTCTGCAGGATCATCGCCGAGATCTCGGGCGGCGAGTACGCCTTGCCGCCGATCTCGACCGAGGCGTCGCCGTTGTCGGCGGCCTTGACGTGGTACGGGACGATCGTCATCTCCTCGGCGACGTCGCCGTACTTGCGCCCCATGAAGCGCTTGATGGAGAACACGGTGTTCTCCGGGTTGGTGACGGCCTGACGCCGGGCGACACTGCCGACCAGACGCTCGCCGCTCTTCGAGAAGGCGACGACCGACGGGGTCGTGCGGCCGCCCTCCGAGTTGGGGATGACGGTCGGCTCGCCGCCCTCGAGGACGGCCATCGCACTGTTGGTCGTCCCCAGGTCGATGCCGATGACCTTGCCCATGCAGACTCCTCCTTGCGTGCGGGCACGGGTGCCGTGCCACGATACGACGCGGGTCAAAAGTTGAGTCGAAGTATATCAACTTTATCGCCACGCTGTCTATCATCGAAACATCGTGGTGCCCGTCGGAGGCGACGGCGGCCGGGGGCACGATGGGCGCCGCCGCCCCGCCACGGCGGCGTTCGGGCCGAGCCCCTGCCGGACCGCCGTCGCCGTGCCCCTGAGGGCGACGGCACGGCGCAGTCTTGCCGATTCGGCTGCCGAAACCGCCAATTTGTTGCCGAACCCTACATCCTCGTTGTGCATGGTGTAGACTCCCACGCGCGCCCCGCGCGCGACCCACAGGGAACGCCGACACGCACCAGTCGTCACCGACCAGATGCACCGGCCGTCAGGCGCCGGGCACCGGAAGAGGGTGATAGCCGGTCTACCAGTGCCAGTGACTCGCAGATCGACGACCTGCGTGGCTGCGGAGCGTCCGTGCCCGTCGCCCCGTATCGAGTCTCAAAGCCCCGCCGCCCAGCCCCTCATCCGTGGCTGTCGGCGCGGGGGACCGACAAGGAGAGAGCGGAACATGGCCGAGTGTGTACCGAACCGCAAGCGCATCGCCGAACTGATGGAGAAGGAGGAGAAGCGCCTCGAGGCGGCGACTCCCAAGTCCTTCGAGCTCTACCAGCGCGCCATCAAGCACATGCCGATGGGCGTCGCCTCGACCTACCAGGCCCGCGACCCTTACCCGATCTACTTCACCCACGGCAAGGGGCCGCACATCTGGACCGTCGAGGGCCAGGAGATCGCCGACTTCCACAACGGCTTCGGCTGCATGGTGCAGGGTCACGCCCATCCGGACATCGTCGAGGCGATCCAGAAGCGCGCCCCGCTGGGCACCCAGTTCGCCCTGCCCACCGAGGACTCGATCATCATGGCCGAGCACCTCGCGGGCGCGTTCAAGCTCCCGCAGTGGCGCTTCGTCAACTCGGGCTCCGAGGCCACGATGGACGCGATCCGCGTAGCCCGCGCGTTCACCGGGCGCGAGCCCATCGTCAAGATGTTCGGCTCGTACCACGGGCATCACGACTACGTCATGGTCAGCATCGGCGCCCTCGACTACGGCAAGATCGGCCCGCGCGACAACTACTGCTCGCTCTCGTACGGCGCCGGCATCCCCCAGAGCTCGATCGACCTCACCGCCGCGGTCCCGTTCAACGACCTCGACAACATGACCAAGCGCATCGAGCGCATGGTCGAAGAAGGCAACGCGCCGGCCTGCGTCATCATGGAAGCGGCGATGATGAACCTCGGCGTCGTGCTGCCCGAGCCGGGCTTCCTCGAGGGTGTCCGCGAGCTCACCAAGAAGCACGGCATCGTCCTGATCTTCGACGACGTGAAGGTCGGCATCTGCACCGCCCGCGGCGGCTCGGTCGAGCGCTTCGGCGTCGTGCCCGACATGGTCACGCTCGGCAAGGCCCTCGCCGGCGGCACCCCGGCCGGCGCCATCGGCGGCAGTGAAGAGGTCATGGCGAAGGTCAACGACGGCACCGTCTTCCAGGTCGGCACCTACGCCGGCAACCCCCTCGGTATGGCCGCCGCCCGCGCCAGCTTCGAGAAGGTCATGACCGACGACGCCTACAAGCACCTCAACCACCTGAACGACAAGATCATCGCCGGGTGCGACGCGGTCTGCGAGAAGTACGACTTCCCCGGCTACACCGTCGGCATCTCGTCCAAGGGCTGCGTCAACTTCGCCCTCGACAAGATCACCGACTACGAGTCGTTCATCAAGACCCAGGACCACGAGCTCGTCGCCCTGGCCTGGCTCTACAACATCAACCGCGGCATCATCATCGCCCCCGGTCGTGAGGAGGAGTGGACCCTCTCCATCACGCACACCGACGAGGACATCGACCGCTACATCTCGGCGTTCGAGGACCTCGTGCGCGACGTGACCGCCTGACGGCGACGGGATAACGGATCGCCGCGGCCGCCAGGCCGCGGGCGTGACGACGGGGGCGGGGCGACGCGAGTCGCCCCGCCCCCGTCGCGTCATCGGCCGGCAGGCCGACGCGGGGAGCAGTAGCGTCGCAGCGCGGGACGACCAACGGCGCGCGGCCGCTCAGTCGGGTGTGAGCACGTCCCAGTCGATCTCGTCGTCGGACGCAGGCTCGGGAGCGGTGGGCTCGACGGCCGCCGAGGCGGCCGAGGCCGGGGCGACCGGGGTCGTCTCGGGAGCCGGGTCGGCGCCTTCCGACGCCGTCGCGGCTCCCGACTCGGGGGCCACGCCGGCGCTCTCCGCGGCCGCCGCCCGGCCGGCGCTCTCCGTTGCCGTAGCGCCGGCTGCGGCGGCCGCCTGCACAACGGCCGCGGCGCGCGCCGCCTCCTCGTCCTCGGGCGTCGCCAGGTCGAACAGGGCGTTGACCTCGGCCCAGACGCTGTCGCGATGGGCGCGCAGCTCCTCGTCGGCCTCGGCGCGCGTCGGGCGCTCGGCCTGGACGAGCAAGACCCCGGCGTCGCAGAGCTTGCCGAGGACCGACACGACGGTGAGCTCCTCGAGACCGCTCGCCGCGGTGATCTCACGCACCGTGCGGTGGCCGTCGGCGAGGGCGAGGATCATGAACTCGTCACGCCCCATCGTCATCGACCCGGCGGGCAGGGTCTCGTAGTCGGTGTTGGTGAAGACCACGGTGTCGGCCTGCCCCAGCACCTCGACCGCGAGGCAGTAGTCACCGGCGACCGAGGAGATGTCGATGAGCACCGCCTGGGTGTCGATCGTCAGGTAGTCGACCGGCTTGGGGTCGGGGTCGGCGGCAAAGACGAAGGCGCCCGAGAGCTCGGTGCGCGCCGCGACCAGGGTGTTGGCGAGCTGCCGCGCGAGCACCTCGCGCAGGTCGCGCTCGTGCAGGGCGCCGTGATCGACGAGGATCGTGCCCACCGGGCGCGGGTGGCGCTCCTGCTCGCGCAAGGCCGCGTCGAGCTGTGTCTCATTGATGAGGGCGCGGCGCAGGAGGAGGCTGCCGAGCACGGTGTCGGTGGCCACCCGGGTGGAGTCACGCGCCTCGCCGATGCGGCCGGTGGCGAAGCGCACGTCGATCAGCCGGCCGGGACACTCGAGATGCAGGGTGCCCGTGTGGCGGGCCGTGCCCAGCATCTGGAGCAGCTCGACGATGCTGAAGCTCTCCAGGGTCCCCCGCATGACAGGCGCAAGTGTATACTCGGGCCCGATGCTGGTCGACCTCCACACGCACACGTACCCGGGGTCGAGTTGCTCGGCCATCACCTACCGCGAGTACGTCAACTGGTGCGTGGACGCCGGCGTCGAGGCCGTCGCGCTCACCAACCACGGCGACACCGGTGACCTCCGCAGGCTCGGGCCGGCCCTCGCCGCCGAGGGCGTCGTGCTCATCCACGGCGTCGAGATCTCGACCCTGTTCGGCGACTTCGTCGTCTTCTCGCCCGAGCTCGACTACCTCGACACGCTGCGCGCCGTGCAGGACGCGCTGCGGCCCGGCGAGGTGCCCGAGCACGCCGCCGTGGTGTGGGTGCACCCGGTCGCCGGCGGCGGGCGCAGCGGCTCGGCCTACTACCCCGGCCTCGAGCGGTCGGTGGCGGCGACGATCGAGGGCATCGAGGTCTTCAACGGCAACTGGCTCGCCGACCGCTACGTGACCCAGGCGCAGGCGATCGCCCGCGATCTCGGGCTGGCGCAGACCGGCGGCAGCGACGCGCACCGCGTCGATGCCCTCGGCCGCTGCGCCACGCTGGTGCCCGACCCGGTGCGATCCACAGCCGACGTCGTCGCGGCGCTGAAGGCGCGCGTCACCGTCCCCCACCGCACCGACGCCGAGCGCCGCCGCAAGCGCTTCGGTCTCTTCTAGGGGAGGGAATCATGCAAAGCTTCGAGCTCCAGACTCCGGGCCGCGCCGCGTTCGTCGACGTGACGGCGCAGGTCGAGACCGCCGCCCGCGCGTCAGGCGTGCAGGAGGGGTTGGTGATCGTCTCCGTCCCGCACACCACGGCCGGCGTCACCATCAACGAGAACGCCGACCCCTCGGTGCGCGCCGACATCCTGACGGCTCTCGAGCGCCTGGTGCCGGCGACGCTGCCCTTCACCCACGCCGAGGGCAACGCCGACGCGCACGTCAAGGCGAGCCTCATGGGCGGCAGCGTGCAGGTGCCGCTCACCGGGGGCCGCCTCAAGCTGGGCACCTGGCAGGGCGTGTACTTCTGCGAGTTCGACGGCCCCCGGCGACGCCGCGTCGACGTCGTCGTGCTGCCGGCCTGACAAGGAGCGCCGGCGAGCCGTCGTGCCGCCCGCACACGCGGGCGACCCCAGGGCCCTCAGCGCCCGAGGGCGCGCTCCATGTGACGGCGCAACGGATCGAAGTCGAGCCGCCCGCCGCCCTTCTTGAGCAGCAGCTGGCCGGCGCGGAAGTGCTGGCCGAAGGCCCAGAGCTCTTTGAGCCACTCCGCGGCCGCGGGGCTCTGGAACCACGCGATGCTGAAGCGGTCCTGCAGGATCATGCGGAAAGCGCCCTCGAGCATCCACGCCTGGAGGTAGCTCGCCACGTAGAGCCCGGGGTCGACGTCGACGAGGTAGTTCTCGGCGGGGACCTCGACCATGAGCGCGTCGCTGAGCCGCCGGCTGTAGCGCTGCGCCATGCCGGCGATGTCGTCGCTCGCGTGCAGCTCGGTCTCGTAGGCGACCTTGGCGGCGTAGCGGCGGATCAGGAACAGCTCGGCCACGTTGGCGAAGAAGAGGTAGTCGTCGGCGTCGTCGTAGTCGAGCAGCTCGGCCAGCCAGCGGCGGTTGAACGAGAGGTGGTCGAAGAGGAAGGCGAAGGCCTCGGTGACGGCGTTGTCGCCCAGGTGCCGGTACTCGAAGGGCAGGGCGGGGTCGGTGTGGGCGAAGTGCTCGGTGTGGCCGCTCTCGTGCAGGAGCGCCGAGTAGTCGTCGGCGCCCCCCTGGGGCAGCACGCAGAGGTAGATCTCGTCGGGCACGCGCACGGGTGCGCAGAACGCGCGCGGTGTCTTGAGCTCGCGCACCTCGGTGTCGAGGTGCACGTTGGCCTGGGCGCCGAGATCGATGCCGAGGCCGGCCAGCGTGCGCTCGAGAGTCGGCAGCAGGCGGTCGGCGGTGAAGACGTCGTCGTAGCCGGGGGCCCGGAACAGGTACGCCAGGTCGGAGAACCACAGGTCTTCGAGCGCGATGCCCAGCTTGTCGCGGACCAGACGCTCCATCACGCGGTGGTAGAGGCCGGAGGTGTCCTGGAGGAAGCGCTCGGCCTGGGCGCGCAGGCGGAGGTGGTCGAGGCCCCTGATCTCGGTGTACAGCGCGAGGTAGTGCGGGTAGCCGAGCTCGCGGGCGAGCCCATGGGCCTGCCCCCAGAGCTGCAGCAGCAGCGGGTCGAGATGCCTGCTCGTGGCCTCGAGTCGCGCCTGCTGGATGCGGGCCCGGCGCTCGCGGTCGGCCTCGTTGGCCTGCACGACGCTGGAGACGCGCAGGCCGATCTGCTCGCCGTCGACCTCGATGGTGGTGCGGCTCTCGGTGTTGGCCACCTCGTCGCTCAGGTGGCGGGTCGCGGCGCCGAGGTACCCCTCGGTCGTGAACGCGATGAGGTACGCCAGCTGGCGCTTGGGGTCGTCGGTGACCGTCGGGTAGCGCTCGTTGAGCTCGGCCACCGCGGCGCGCGTGAAGAGCTCGGGGTAGCGCTCGTAGACGGCGGCGGTGTCGCACGTCTCCTTCTGGCCCGAGAAGTGGAGGTACGCCTCCTTCTCGAGCTCGGCGGAGAAGGTCTCGGCCCGCCGCCGGTACTCGTCGAGATCGAGGGTATGCACCCGGGCTCCTTGGTCGCGTGGGCAGCGCCGGCGCCGTGACGCCGCCGGGACTCTATCAGACGGCCTCCGGCCGGCGCCCGCGCCTCCGGCCACCTCGGGGTGGACAATCGTCCGCCGACGGACGGTCGCTGGAGGGCGGAGCAGGTCGCCGCGCCCCGCTCGCCGGTCGCCGCGTCCTGTGGGCCGGTCGCCGCGTCCCGGGGGCAGGTCGCCGCGCACCGGGGGCAGGTCGCCGCGCACCGGGGGCCGGGGTACACTCGCCCGATGCCCCCGCGGCCCGGCGACATGCTCGACCTCGACGTCACCACGCTCGCCTACGGCGGGCGCGGCGTCGCCCGCGTCGACGACTTCGTCGTCTTCGTCCGCGGCGCCCTGCCCGGAGACCGGGTGCGTGCCCGTGTGACCAAGCGCAAGCGCCGCCACGCCGAGGCGCGCGCCGTCGAGCTCCTGCGGCCCTCAGCCGAGCGCGTCGCCCCGCGCTGCCGCCATGCCGGCGAGTGCGGCGGCTGTGAGTGGCAGTCGCTGGCCTACGCGCGGCAGCTCGAGGCCAAGCAGTCCCAGGTCGTCGAGGCCCTCGCCCACCTCGGCGGTCTCGACGACTATGAGCTCGAGCCGATCCTCGGCATGCCGGACCCGTGGCGGTACCGCAACAAGATGGAGTTCTCCTTCGGGGCGGACGAGGGCCGGCTCGTGCTCGGCCTGCACCGCAAGGGCTCGTGGCGCGAGATCGTCGAGGTCGAGGACTGCCTGCTGGCCTCGGAGCGCATGAACGCCGCCCGCGCCGCGGTGGCCGCGGCGGCGCGCGAGCTCGGCCTCACGGTCTACGACCGCGGCCGCGGCAGCCCGGCCGGAGACGACGGCGGCACGCGCCGCCGCGCGGACGGTGACGCGCCCGCGGCGCCGGGAGCGGCCGAAGCTTCCTCCGGCGCCGAGGCCGCCGACGGGTCCTCCGGCACCGAGGCCGCCGGCGGGTCCGCAGAGTCCGACGGCGGCCTCCTGCGTCACCTCGTGGTCCGTGAGGGGCGCGCGAGCGGCGACCTGCTGCTCAACCTCTTCGTGCGCCGCCGCTTCCCCGAAGAGCAGGCTCTGGTCGAAGCCGTCATGGCGCGCTGCCCCGTGACGTCGTTCGCCGTGACGGTCAACGCCAGCCCGGCCGACGCGGCCGTCGGCGACGGCCCTCACATGCTCGCCGGCCCGCCCTCCCTGCGCGAGCGGCTGGCCGGCGTCGACCTGCGGGTGCCGGCGACGGCCTTCCTGCAGACCAACACGCAGATGACGGACGTGCTCTACGAGACGGCAGCCGGGTTCGCCGGCCCGTCTCCGGGAGCGCACGCCGTCGACCTCTACTGCGGCATCGGGTCGTTCTCGCTGCGTCTCGCCCGCGACGCGGCCCACGTCACCGGCATCGAGCTGCAGCCCGAGGCGGTCGAGGCGGCGCGGGTGAACGCCGATCTGAACGGGGCGGCGCACGCCGCCTTCTTCGCCGGCGACGTGCGCCGCCTGCTCAAGGACCCGTCGGCCGTCGACCTCGACCCGGCCGCCGCGCCGCCCGAGGTGGTCACCGTCGACCCCCCGCGAGCCGGGCTCGTGCGCAAGGCGCTGCAGCGCGCGGCGGCGCTCGGGGCGGAGCGCTTCGTCTACATCTCCTGCAACCCGACGACTCTGGCCGGCAACGCCCGCGAGCTCGGCGACCTGGGGTACCGGCTGACGCGCGTGCGCCCGGTCGACATGTTCCCGCACACGCACCACGTCGAGACGGTCGCGCTCTTCGTCCGCACCGAGGTCTGACCCGGGGCGACAGCCCGCGGACGGGGCGGGCGCCACGGGTGCGGTCAGCGGCCGCGCGTCGCGGCCCTCGCAGGCCACCGCCGCTAGCGCCCTTCGCGCGTCTCGGCCCGCCCCCCACCCCGCCGGCGCTCCCACAGCAGGTCGGCGTTGACGAGCAGCACGGCGGCCGACAGCAGCGGGAGCGCGGGCACGGCGGTCAGCCAGAAGCCGGCGGCGATGCTCAGCGCGAACGAGACCGTCATCGCGACCGCCGTCCACCCGGCGCGCAGACCGAAGCGTCGCGCCGCGCCGAGATACAGGGCGAAGAAGATGAAGTCGGCCACGCCCAACGCTGTGTAGGCCTCGTCGGGGCGGTAGCCCGGCCAGGCGAGCGCAACGGTGAAGGCGCCGATGACGCGCGGCCCCTGGGCGATCAGCACCTTGGTCGGACCGAAGTAGACGCTGACCACGTCGGTCACGGTCACCACGGCAGCGATGAGGACCACCCAGCTGACGCGCTCGAGCGCCCCCGCGAGCAGGAGGCCGGCTCCGGTGGCGAAGAGCAGCTTGCCGACGTTGGCGCCGGGGACCCAGCCGACGAGGCTGAAGACGACGGCGGCGGCGAGCCCGGCGACGAGCAGGCCCACGAGCAGCCGGCGGGCCCCGAGCAGCGCGGCGAGCTCCCACTGGACGAGCGCCGCGAGCCCGGCGGCGAAGCCCGAGGCGAGCACGGCGGCGAGCGTCGTCTCGACCTCGGGCAGGTAGCGACTCAGCCCCGTGTAGGCCGCGAAGAGCGCCGCCGCGACCGCCGCACGCGCGAGTGCGGTGGGCGGCTCAGTACGGAGGGATGGCGTCGTACCACTCACCGAGCCGGCGGAAGGCCCGCCAGAACGCGGCCTTGAGCCGCTGCTCGTCGAGGGACGCGTCGATGTCGGGCGTGACGAGGACCTCGGTGCCCGGGGTGAACTCGACGATCTCGCCCGGCTCGTAAGCGATCTCACGGGCCATCGGCACGGCGGCGGCGTTGAGCGCCGCGACCGTCTCCTCGCCCATGGCGACGACGAGCTTGGGCTCGACCACGGCCAGCTCGCGGCGCAGGTGCTCGAGGCAGCGCCCCTCGGACTGCGCCTCCTGCACGTCGCCGCACTTGACCACGTTGGTGCCGTAGAGCTGCAGGGGGTCGATCTTGAGGCGCTGGCAGCTCTTCATCAGCGCCGTGCCGCTGCGGCCGAAGAAGGCGACCCCCTCGTGACACTCGCTGGGCCTGGCCTGGTACTTCAGCATGAAGATGTCGGCCAGCGGATGACCCGAGCCGATGACCGGCATGGTGCGCGCGTGACGGCAGCCGCGGCAGCGAAGGATCTCACCGGTCAGCTCGTTGATCTCGGAGATGGCCCGGGTCAGGTACTTGTCGTAGATCTCGTTCGGTTGTGCCACGGGATACCTCGGCAGGGAGCGGTCGTACGCTTCTTCGCCTCGCCCCGATGAATCCCTCGTAGAGTACCCTCGATCGCCGACCGATGCGCGAAGTTATCGGCTTGAGCAGGGGAATCCCCCTGCCCGGCCGGGCCTTCGCCGGCCGCGACCGCCGGGCGCCGCGGGGTCGCCGTCGTCGTGGAGACGGCCGCGGGCCGGCGGCGAGGACCTCCTGGCCCGAGAACGCCGCCGGGGCGCAGCGCTCTCGCGCTGCGCCCCGGCGGCCGCGACCCGTGCCCGGCCCCGAAGGCCGGCGGTCGCGGGACTCAGCCCTGGAGGACGGCGGTCGCCCCGCGGCCCTCGCCGGCGATGAACTCTTCGGTGAGGCGCCGGCAGAGGTCGTCGGGGTGCTGGACCGGCGGTGACTTCATGAAGTAAGAGCTCGGACCCTCGAGCGAGCCCGCGAGGCCGCGGTCGAGGGCGATCTTGGCGCAGCGCACCGCGTCGATCACGATGCCCGCCGAGTTGGGCGAGTCGACGACCTCGAGCTTGAGCTCGATGTTGAGCGGCGAGTCGCCGAAGCTGCGGCCCTCGAGGCGGATGTAGGCCCACTTGCGGTCCTCGAGCCAGGCGACGTGGTCGCTGGGCCCGATGTGGACGTTGTCGGCGCCCATATCGTAGTCGAGCTGGCTGGTGACGGCGTTGGTCTTGGAGATCTTCTTCGACTCGAGGCGCTCACGCTCGAGCATGTTGAGGAAGTCGGTGTTGCCGCCGACGTTGAGCTGGCTCGTGCGCTCGAGGCGGACGCCGCGCTCCCTCATCAGCCGGGTGAGCACGCGGTGCACGATGGTGGCCCCGACCTGGCTCTTGATGTCGTCGCCGATGATCGGCACGCCGGCCTCGGCGAAACGCCGCTGCCAGTAGGGCTCGCGGGCGATGAACACGGGGATGCAGTTGACCATGGCGCAGCCGGCGGTGAGGATCTGCTCGGCGTACCACTTGGTCGCGTCTTCGCTGCCCACGGGCAGGTAGCTCACGACGACGTCGGCCTGCGTCTCCTTGAGGATGCCGACGATGTCGTCGGTCGGGCCCGGCGCCTTCTCGATGATCTGCGAGAGGTACTTGCCCAGCCCGTCGTGGGTCATGCCGCGCGCGACGGTGACGCCCTTGGCCGGCACGTCACAGAACACCGGCGTGCAGTTGGGCTTGGTCTTGATCGCCTCGGAGAGGTCCTTGCCGACCTTGTTCTTGTCGATGTCGATGGCGGCGACGAACTCGATGTCGCGGATGTGGTAGCCGCCCACGACCGGGTGCATGAGGCCGGGCACGAAGTCGGACTTCTTCGCGTTCTTGTAGAACTCGACGCCCTGGATGAAGGACGAGGCGCAGTTGCCCACGCCGATGATCGCGACGCGTACTGGATTGGCCAAGGTCGGTCTACCTCCACTGGGATCGGCCGCGTGACCGGCCGGTCAGCTTGGTGCCGCAGACCCGCTCCCTCGGGGCGGTCTGGGCTCAGACGAATGCGCGAGAGTATATCACAGGGGGTCGGCGCGTCCGGCTCGGTGACAGGGTCCCGAGGGCGGGAGCGGAGGCCGGCGGACTCGGCTCATCCGGCGCCGGCGAGGGGCGGCAGCCGTGCCTCGCAAGCCTGCACGACGCGCCGGTCGTACACCGGCGACCGCGCGAGCGGCGACCGCGCGAGCGCCGCGCCGCCGTCAGGGCTCGGCGGCGGCCTCTTCGGCCGGAGCGTGCTCGGCGGCGCGCTCCTCGGCGCGGAGCGTGCGCATGACGTGGACGAGGCGGCGCACGACGGTGATCGGCGTGAGGACGGCGATCAACACGATCATGAACGGCAGCAGACCCCACGGCTCGAAGACGAAGCCTATGGTGAGGCCCACGAGCCGTTCGGGGCGCGACATGAAGCCGACCTTGCAGTCGGTGCCGAGTGCCTCGGCGCGCGCCCGCGCGTAGGAGACCATCAGCGCCGAGCCCAGGCAGACGAGCACGGCGACCAGCTCCCAGAGGCGGTCCTCGCGGGCCATGTAGAAGGCCAGCGCCCCGAAGGTGATGATCTCGGAGACGCGGTCGAGCGTGGAGTCGAGGAACGCCCCCGACCTGGAGGGGCCTCGCCCTGCGCGGGCGACGGCGCCGTCGAGGGCGTCGCAGACG
>JAZBOM010000269.1:0-3502 GCA_036351205.1 Thermoleophilia bacterium
GGTGCGTAGTTGTGGGCCCCGTAGCGCTCGGCGAGCGCGATCGGAGTGCCCGTCTGCCGGTCCGTCTCTGACGTCGTGGTCATGGCCCCCCCATGTCCGTCCGTCCACCGATGGTCTCGCGTCCCGGTCCGCGGTGTGCGTCGCGTCCGTGCGTCGAAACGGTGTGTGGAGGGCATTGTACCCGGTCACCGCCCGGGGCCGTGAAGGTCGCGCCCGCCGACGTGCGTACGGCCACGCCGGGGGCGGCTGTCGGCCCTTGCGCCCCCGCGGGGGCGCTGCTACACTCCGCCCGGCCTTTAACCGTGTCCCGAGAGACCGAAAGGGGGGTGATGATGCTGCCGTACCGCGACGACGGTGACGGCGGCCTTTTTTATGCCTGGAACCAGACCTGAGACCGAGGCCGTGGTCCTCACGGCCGACCAGATGCGCCGCACGATCACGCGCATCTCGCACGAGATCCTCGAGAAGAACCCCAAGGAGAGCCGGCTCGCCGTGGTGGGCATCCACACGAGGGGCGCCTTCCTCGCCGAGCGCATCCACCGCCTGCTCTGCGAGGTGGGCGGGCGCGAGCTGCCCCTGGGCAACCTCGACATCTCCTTCTACCGCGACGACGTCGCCGCGCGCGGCGTGGTCGGGGTGATCCCGCGCACGCCGCAGCCCGAGGTGAAGGACACCAACCTGCCCTTCGAGATCGACGGCGCCACGGTGATCCTCGTCGACGACGTGCTGTACACCGGGCGCACGATCCGCGCCGCCATCGAGGCGCTCTTCGACTTCGGGCGCCCGGCGCGCGTGCAGCTCGCGGTCCTCGTCGACCGCGGCCACCGCGAGCTGCCGATCCGGCCCGACTACGTGGGCAAGAACCTGCCCACGGCGTCTCGCGAGCGCATCTGGGTGCGACTCGAGGAGCCCGACGGGGTCGACGAGGTCGTCCTCGTCCGGGCCGGCAAGGAGGCCTGACCGTGGCGAAGCGCGATCTCATCTCCATGGAGGACCTCTCGCGCGAGCAGGTCGAGCTCCTGCTCGACACGGCCGAGAGCTTCCTGCCCGTGCTCGAGCGCGACATCAAGAAGGTCCCGACGCTGCGCGGGCGCACCATCATCAACCTCTTCTGGGAGGCCTCGACCCGCACCTCGTCGAGCTTCGACCTCGCCGCCAAGCGGCTCTCGGCCGACACGCTCGGCCTCAAGGCCAAGGGCTCGGCGGTCGAGAAGGGCGAGTCGCTCAAGGACACGGCCATCACCCTGTCGGCCTACGGGCCCGACATCATCGTCATGCGGCACCCCTCGGCCGGCGCCTGCCAGGTGCTCTCGGCGAACACCGAGGCCAGCGTCATCAACGCCGGCGACGGCAAGCATCAGCACCCCACGCAGGGCCTGCTCGACCTCTTCAGCCTGCGTCAGACCTTCGGCCGCGACCTCTCCGGCATGAAGATCTGGATCCTCGGCGACATCCTCCACAGCCGCGTCGCGCGCAGCGACATCATGGGCTTCCAGATGCTCGGCATGGACGTGACCCTGGCCGGCCCGCCGACGATGATGCCGCGCGGCATCGAGGAGATGGGGGTCAATGTCGAGTACGACCTCGGCCGGCTCAAGGAGGCCGACGTCATCTACCTGCTGCGCATCCAGCAGGAGCGCATCAAGGCCGGGGCCAACTTCCTGCCCTCGCTGCGCGAGTACAGCCGCCTCTTCGGCATCACTTCGGCGCGCCTGTACCCGCACCAGCGGGTCATGCACCCCGGCCCCATCAACCGCGGCGTCGAGATCGGCGCCGACATCGCCGACGACGACGAGAACCTCATCGCCCACCAGGTCTTCAGCGGCCTCGCGGTGCGCATGGCGATCCTCTACCGCACCATCGTCGGCTACAGCGACGTGACGAGCGGCGGGGAGGTGCTCTGATGGAGCGCACGTGGAGCCGGCCGGGCCCGGCGGTCGACCTCCTGCTCAAGGGGGGTCGCGTCGTCGACCCGGGCGAGGGCATCGACGAGGTCCAGGACGTCCTGATCCGCAAGGGCAAGGTGGCCGAGCTCGGCACCAGCCTCAAGGCGCCCGGCGGCGTCCGCGAGGTCGACGCCCGCGGGCTGCTCGTGCTGCCCGGCTTCGTCGACCTGCACACGCACCTGCGCACGCCGGGGCGCGAGGACGAAGAAGACCTCGACACCGGCACCCGCGCGGCCGCGGCCGGCGGCTACGTCGCCGTCTTCGGCATGGCCAACACCGACCCCGTGGTCGACACGGCGGCGCTGCTCTCCGGCCTCGTCGAACGCGCCAAGCGTGAGGCGGTCGTGCCGGCCGGCTTCTTCGCCGCCGTGAGCCGCGGCCTCGCCGGCGAGCAGCTCACCGAGATGGCCGAGTTGGCCGCGGCCGGCGCCGTGGGCTTCAGCGACGACGGGCAGCCCCTGGCGACCGCCCAGCTCGTGCGCCGCGCCCTGCAGTACGTCAAGCTCACCGACCGCTTCGTCGCCGTGCACGCCGAGGACGCCTCGTTGGTGCGCGGCGGCCAGATGCACGAGGGTCCCGTCTCAGCGCGTCTCGGCCTCGGCGGCATGCCGTCGATCGCCGAGAGCATCGACGTGCAGCGGGTCCTCGAGGTGGCCGCCTACGAGGACGGCCGCGTGCACCTCTGCCACCTGAGCGCGGCCGCCTCGCTCGAGCACCTCGAGCGCGCGAAGAAGGCGGGCGTGCGGGTCACCGCCGAGGCCACGCCACACCACCTGACGATGACCGACGACGAGGTCGCCTCGCTCGAGAGCACGCTCAAGATGAACCCGCCGCTGCGCGAGGAGAGCGACCGCGCCGCGCTCGTCAAGGCGCTGAAGAGCGGCCTCGTCGACTGCGTCGCCACCGACCATGCGCCGCACGCTCCCGAGGAGAAGGACGTCCCCTTCGAGGAGGCGCCCTTCGGCACGACCGGCCTGGAGACCGCGTTCGCGGCGCTCTACACCGACCTGGTCAAGAAGCGGGCGTTGCCTCTGGGCACCCTCGTCGCGCGGATGAGCGCCGGGCCGGCGGCGATCGCCGGCATCGCGACGCCGGCCGTGCGCGCGGGCGCGCGCGCCGACCTCTGCGTGGTCGACCCCGAGGCGGTCTGGACGGTCACACGCGACGGTTTCCAGTCGCGCTCGAGCAACTCGGCGTGGCTGGGCCGGAAGCTGACCGGGAGGGTGCTGCTCACCGTGGCCGCCGGCCGGCTGGCCTGGGAGGCCGATGCCTGAGCGCGCCCTCGTCGTCCTCGAGGACGGCGCCTGCTTCGGCGGCGAGGCGCTCGCCGGGAGCGGCACGGTCGGCGGCGAGCTCGTCTTCACGACGAGCATGACCGGCTACCAGGAGGTCGCGACCGACCCGTCGTACGCGGGCCAGATCGTCACCTACACGTTCCCGATGAACGGCAACTACGGCGCCGACCCCGAGCGCGACGAGTCGGGGTCGGCGCACCCGCGCGCCGTGCTGGCGCGCGAGCTCACGAACTACCGCTTCAACCGCGCCTCCTCGGCGAC
>JAZBOM010000270.1:0-3301 GCA_036351205.1 Thermoleophilia bacterium
CGGGCGACGGGGCCTGCCCGCGTGTCTCCGCTGGGCGGGCGGCCCCGTGACGGCCTGCGCCCGCCCAGCGCACTCTGAGGAAGGCAGCCGAGGTCGGAGACGATCGTGATCCCCGGCTTCTCGCCGCGCGGCTGCGCGCCCCCGACCGCCAAAGCAGAGGTGACTCCGGCACCGACGCGGCACGCGTACCGACACATGGGGTCCGAGCACACGCCGGGGGACTCACGCTCGCCGGTCCCGGTGATGCCGGTCGCGACGACGCAGGGCTACGGTGACCACGCAGGGCGACGAGACGACGGGTCGGTCGCAACGCACCTTGAGGGCGGGTGGCGTCGAGTCCGAGGTAAGGTGGCGACGTTCACCAGGCCGGGCGAGGAACACCGCGACACGGCGCCGCGGGCTCCGGCCGCGCGCCGTGCGGTGTGCGTGGCACGGACCGTCAGGCGCCCCCGCCGGCGGCCAGGCCGCAGACCTCGCGCACGCGCGCCGCGGTCGCGTCGTCGGCCCACGGCCCCGAGCGCTCGTGCTGCTCGAGGAGCTCGCGCACCCGGTCGCGGGCCTTGTCGAGCTCCGTGCGCCCCGCGGACCGCCAGGCCTCGTAGGCCTGGCGGTCGGAGACGACCGGGCGCAGGTGCTCGCCGGCGCGGATCCTGCGCCGCGTCTCGGGCTCGCCGAGGAAGTTGCCCCCCACGCCCACCGCGGCCACCCGGTCGCGAAGGATCGTCGCCGGGGAGACCTCGAACGGGCCGGTCATGCGACGGATGCGGGCGGCGATCTCCCCATCCACGACGATCTGCGGCAGGGACAACGTGTTCGAGGTGCCGATCATGCCGATCCCGCCGCTCAACAGGTCGGCGCCGGCGGCCGCGACGGTGAGACCCTTGAGCCCCTTCTCGAACCCCGCCTGGACGCCGAGGTGCTTCGCCTCGGTAGCCATGCCCGGCGCGCTGACCGGCAGCCCCAGATGGTGGATGACCTCGACGCAGGCGGCGGCCATGGCCGCCGCCTCGGGCGAGGCGTAGCACGCCTGCCCGGTCTGCATGTCGAGCGAGGTCGGCGAAGGACCGGGGACGACCTTGGCGCCGGGCGCCAGGAGGGCGACGGCGACGGCGCCGCCGAGCACCTCGGCGAGCGTCTGCGCGACGGTCCCCGCCGGAGTGACGGGCGCCGTCGCCCCGGAGAGCGTCACCGAGTAGATGAAGACGGGGGAGCCGAACGCCGCCGCTTGGGCGTGGATGTCGAGGAGCCTGCCCTCGATCCGCAACGGCGAGGCCACGGTGAACAGCGTGCTGAAGCGCGGCCGGGCGGCGAAGCGCTCGAGGTCGCCGGCAAGCGCCGCGGCCAGACTGCGCAGAGCCGCGGCGTCGGTCGGCGACTCGACGAGTACGACGTGCTTACGCGTCGCGAGCACGACGATGCCGAGCTCTGCCACCTCCCGCCCCGCGAGCGGCAGATCGGTGGCGGACACCGGCGTCCACAGGACGTCGAGTTCGGGGAGCTCGTCGAGGACGGCCACCGCGCTTCGGAGGTCGGCGAGCGTCGAGGGCCGCCGCTCCCCCGTCTCGTCGTCGAGGACGAAGGCGCCGCAGCCGCCGGGACAGAAGCGTGACGCTTCGCCTTCGGCGAGCGTCACGTCCAACTCCTCCACGGCGGCGCCGAGGGTGAACGAGCGCGGGCAGGCGGCGACGGTCGCGCGGGCGAGCTCCTGCGGGAAGCGCGCGGTCGACGTCGCTTCGTCGACGACCGCCCCAGCCTCGGCGAGCCTGGCCAGTGAAGCGCTGCCCTTGAGGCCGAGCCCGACTTCATCGAGCAGCGCGAACGCGGAGTCGATGAGGAGGTCCCGCTCGGCGGCGGTCAGCCACCGTGTCTCCTGCTTCATCCCAGCCTCCGCGCCTCGATCGTCGGCGTGCTAGATCGTCGGCGTGTCGGAGAGCAGCTTCTTCGTGTAGTCGGCCTGCGGGTCCTCGAGGACCGCGTCGACGCCGCCGTGCTCGACGATGCGGCCCTCGTTCATGACCGCGACCTCCTGGCTGATCGAGCGCACCAGGGCGAGGTTGTGGGTCACGAACAACATCGAGAGGCCCATGTCGCGCTGCAGGTTGGCGAGCAGCTCGATGATCGCCGCCTGCACGGAGACGTCGAGCCAGCTTGTGACCTCGTCGCAGACCAGCACCGTGGGCTCGGCGGCGAGCCCGCGGGCGATGGCGACGCGCTGACGCTCACCGCCGGAGAGCTGGTCGGGGTAGCGGTTCAAGAGGGTGGCGTCGAGCGCCACCTGCTCGAGCGCCTTCTCCATGCGCGCCTCCATCTCGTCGCGCGAGAGGTCGAAGAAGACCTTCAAGGGCGCGGCGAGGATCTGGCGGATGGTCTTGCGCGGGTTCAGCGACGAGTACGGGCTCTGGAAGATGTACTGGATCGCCTGGCGCGTCGCCCGCGGGCGGTCGCGGGCGTCGCGCGCCAAGGGCTTGCCCATGAACTCGATGTCGCCGACGATCTTGTGCTGGTGCAGGCCCGCGATGCAGCGCGCGAGGGTGGTCTTGCCCGAGCCCGACTCGCCGACCAGCGAGAGGCAGCGGCGCTCGCAGAGGGTGACGTCGATGTCGTGCAGGGTCTCCTTGCGCTGGTAGAAGGCGATGAGGTCGCGGACGCTGATGACCGTCTTCTCGACCGTCTCGCAGGCGTCGAGCGAACGGTCGCGCAGGGTGACGTCGGTCTCGACCGCCCGGGCGTCGACCTCCTGCCAGCGCCAGCAGCGTACGCGGTGCTCGGCGGTCGGGCCGTCGACCGGCGGGAACTCCTCGGAGCACTTCTCGATCGCCCAGTCGCAGCGCGGCGTGAAGGCGCAGCCCGGCGGCCGCTGGCCGGGGCGCGGCGCCCAGCCGGGGATACCCTTGAGGGCACGCTCGCCGGTGATGTCGGGGATCGAGGAGAGGAGCTTGCGCGTGTAGGGGTGCTGGCCGGCCTCGAAGAGCTCCTGTTTGGTGCCGATCTCGACGATGCGCCCGGCGTACATCACGGCGATGCGGTCGGCGAGGTTGGCGACCACGGCGAGGTCGTGGGTGACGTAGAGCGCCGCGACCCCGTACTGCCTCGTGAGGTCGCGGATCGTGTCGAGGACGTGCGCCTGGGTCGTCACGTCGAGGGCCGTGGTCGGCTCGTCGAGGACGATCACCCGCGGCCGGTTGGCGAACGCCATGGCGATCGCCACGCGCTGCTGCTGGCCGCCGGAGAGCTGGTGCGGGTACCGGCGCAGGAAGTCGTGATCGGAGGGCAGGAGCACCTCGGCCATCATCTCGGCGAG
>JAZBOM010000271.1:0-3714 GCA_036351205.1 Thermoleophilia bacterium
CGGAACATGTACGACCCCGCCTGCGCGGTCACGACCCTCAGGTCCGTGGGCTCGGTGATGACGGCGCCGTCGGCGCGGTGCCCGCGCTCGAGGAGGGCCAGCGTCCCGACCCCGCCGTCCTCCTCGCCGGCGACGCTGGCCACGAGGAGCCGCCCGCGCAGGCGCACGCCGGCGTCACCCAGCGCCTTGACCGCGGCCAGGGCGCTGCAGAGACCGCCCTTCATGTCGACGGCGCCGCGGCCGTAGACCCGGCCGTCGCGCACCGTGCCCTGCCACGGCGGCACCGTCCACGCAGGCTCGTCGCCGACCGGCACGACGTCGATGTGGCCGTTCAGGAGGAGGTCGCGGCCGCCTCCTGAGCCCTCGAGCCGGCCGACGACGCCGAGAGCGCCGTCGCGCTCGACCTCGGCCGAGTACTGCGGGTGCCGGCGCAGCGCATCGAGGTCGATGGGCCACAGATCGGTCTCGAGCCCGGCCTCCACCATCCACGCGGCGACGGCCTCCTGGGCGGGAGTCTCGCGGCCGTCGTGACTCGGGATGGCGATGAGCTTCAGAAGCAGGTCGGTGAGCGCCTCGTGGTCGAGCGCCGCGACCGCCCGGCGCTCGAGTGGCGACAGGCCACCGCCCCCGGGCTCAGATCGCCGCGACCCGGCCACGACAGGTACTCACTCCGGGTCGCGGAGGACCGGTCGAGTCAGGCAGGTGGGTCCACCCTCGGCCTTGAACGACAGGTGCTCGCCCGGGATGGTCGCGACCTCGCAGCCCTCGCGCTCGAGGAGCTCCTGCGTGACCGGGTTGCCCCCGAGCAGGATGCAGCGGCGCGGAGCCACGGCGAGCACGTTCGTGCCCTGGGTGCGCACGAACTCCTCCTCCGGCACGTCGAGGAGCCGCACACCGCGGCGCTCGAGCTCGCGCCACAGGGCGGTCGGCATGAGGGACCGGTAGGCGACGGCGAGATCGACGTCGACGGGGCTGACGAGCGAGAGGAGATGGAGACAGGCCTCGGGCCCGCTGAAGTACGGCAGATCGAAGGCGACGACGGTCACGCCGAGAGGCTCGAGAACCGCCCGCAGCCGACGCACGCCCTCGGCGGTGGTGCGGAACCCCATGCCGACGGCCAGCGTGTCGTGGTCGAGCCACAGCGTGTCCCCACCCTCGACGCGCCCCTCGCCGGTGATGCGTGCGGCGACCGGGACGCCCTCGCCCTCGAGGAACGACGCGAGGGCGTCCTCCTCCCCGCGTCGCAGGGCCTTGCCCATGCTCAGCACCACGGTGCCGGCGTCGGTCACGAGCGCGGGGTCGAAGACGAACACGCTGTCGCTGTGCGCGGGCAGGGGGGCGTCGTGTACGAGGACCTCGACGCCCCAGTCGCGCAGTCGTGCGACGAGCTCCGCGTGTGCGACGCGCGCCGCCTGCAGGTCGACGGGTGCGGTGTAGTGCCAGCGGCCGGGGTCCGCGGCCGCCATCGCCTCGTCGGGCGGCCTCACCACCACCCGCCGCAGGGTACCGACCATGCCCTGGGCGCCGTAGCGCGTGGCGGTCACCTGGTGCCCGGCGTCACTCGCCGGCGTCGCGGCGACGCCACGGCGCCCACGTCGCCGGCCGCGAGGCGTCGACGTACTGGTGCACGGGGAGCCGGTCGTCGGGCAGGCGCGCCCGCAGGAGACCGTCGTCGTCGCTCACGTCGACGGCATCGGCCTGCAGGGAGGCGAAGAGGCTGACCAGCCCGACGGCATCGGCGTCCCCCCCCAGCTCATCGACGGTGAGGGTGTGGTTGTCGAGCAAGCGCTGCCACGTGCGCCGGACGCGGTCCCAGGTGAACGAGTACCTCACGCCGCGCACGAGGAGGTCGATGGTCGCGTCGTCGACGGCGACGATCCTGCCGTTGCCGCCCCAGAGGACGAGCGGGAACTCCTGCCCGACCGTCTGCGCGGTCCGGTATCTCATCGTCTCGATCGAGATCATGTGCGCTCCTTGGGGTCGCAGCCTAGTCTACCGTCGCCGCGGGGCCGGTGAGAAGCCCGGGCGGCGCCGTCAGCCCGGCCGCGGCACGATGCCGAGCCGCTCGTGGGCCTTGGCCAGCGTGCGGGCCGCGATGGCCGCGGCCCGCTCGGCCCCGGTCTTGAGCACGCCCAGTGTGAAGGCCGGGTCGGCCTCGAGCTCGCGCATGCGCGCCTGGAACGGCGCCAGCGCCTCGACCACGACCTCGCCGAGGTCGCTCTTGAAGTCGGCGTAGCCCCTGCCGGCGTAGCGCGCGACGATCGTCTCGATCGTCTCGCCGCTCAGCGCGGAGTAGATCGTCAGCAGATTGGTGAGCGCCGGCTTGTCGTCGCCGGCGCGCACCTCGGTGCCCGAGTCGGTGACCGCCCGGCGGATCTTGCGGCGGATCGCGTCGGGCGGGTCCATGAGGGCGATGTAGTTGTACTCGGAGCCGGCGCTCTTGCTCATCTTCTTCGTGGGGTCGTCGAGGCCCATGATGCGGGCGGCGTCGGCGGGGATGACCGGCTCGGGGACGACGAACGTCTTGCCGAAGGCGTGGTTGAAGCGCTCGGCGAGGTCGCGGGTGAGCTCGACGTGCTGCTTCTGGTCCTCGCCGACCGGGACCGCGTCGGCCCGGTACAGCAGGATGTCCGCGGCCATCAGCACGGGGTAGTCGAAGAGCCCTACGCCGATACTCTCGCCCTCGCCGCCGCCGGTCTTGTCCTTGAACTGCGTCATGCGCCGCAGCTCGCCCATGTAGGCCACGGTGTTGAGGATCCACGCCAGCTCGCTGTGCTGCGGCACGTGCGACTGGACGATGACGATCGACCGGTCGGGGTCGACGCCGCAGGCGAGGAACATGTTGGCCACGTCGATGGTGTTGCGGCGAAGCTCGGCGCGCTGCTGGCGGACGGTGATGGCGTGGAGGTCGACGACGCAGTAGACGCAGTCGTGGGTCTCCTGCATGGCGACGTAGCCGCGCAGGGCGCCCAGCAGGTTGCCGAGGTGCAGGGCGCCGGTCGGCTGCGTGCCGGAGAAGACGCGCGGCCGCCGGGCCGGCCTGGGGCTGTCGGTGACGTCGCTCACGGCGCAAGAGTCTAGCGGAGCCCGGAGGGAGCGGCCAGCGGGAAGGCCGCGGCCGCCGCGGACGTGCCGACGCGCACGACGCCGGGCGGGCGACGGCGGCCACGGCGGCCTCGCGCCCGCTGTTGCGGCCCGGGGGGGCGGATGCTACGCTGCCCGCGAATCGAGGACGACCGGTTGAAGGCCGTGCGAGAGCCCGCGGGCGCGTGCCTGGCGGGCGCCGAAGGGGCAAGGCGGGCGCCGGATGCGCCGCCGAAACTCTCAGGCAACCGGAGCACGGCCCGACGGGTCCCTGGAGCCGGCGCCGTCCCACCGGCGGCGCCAGAGGACAGGGCGATGGACACACATCGTCCTGTCCTCTGCGTTTAAGCCGGAGGTGTTCGATATGGAGACCAGCGGGACACTGCCGTTCGCCGAACGCGTGGCGCGCCTGGGCACCGAGACCGCGTTCGCGGTCGGCGCCGAGTGCGCGGCCTGGGCGGCGAAGGGCAACAAGGTCTACCCCTTCCACCTCGGCGACATCGACCTCGCCACCCCGCGCAACGTCGTCGAGGCGGCCGCACGCGCCATCGCCGACCGCAAGACGGGCTACTGCCCGAACGGCGGCATCCCCGAGTTGCGCCAGGCGCTCGCCGACGAGATCTCGGCGAC
>JAZBOM010000272.1:0-5162 GCA_036351205.1 Thermoleophilia bacterium
GCTCCCGTGCCTCCGCACGGTAGCTCAGATACGCCTCTTCAGTCCACGCCCGTCAGCGGCGCTGGGAGCGGGCCGTCGTCGGTCGTCCCGCCGCCGTCCTCGGCCGCCCCAGCGCGGTCGGCGACCGAGGGGCCCGCCCGCGGGGCGGCGCCTGAGGGAGTCACCCCCTTGTCACCTTTCCTGAGCACCAAGCTGCGGCTGCTGGTCTGGATCGCCGTCGTCGCCGTCGTCTGGGTGCACGCCTACAACCTCGGCAGCCGGGCGCGCCTCGGCGAGAACTCCCCCGACATGTCCGGCGCTCCCGGCGTGGTGGGCTTCGTGCAGTACCTCGTCTCGCAGGCTCTGGCGCGCTGGCCGGCCGCCCTGCTGTTCGCCATCTCCGGGTTCCTCTTCTTCCGCACCCTGGTGCCGGCTGCCGACCAATTCCTCGCCAAGTACAGGCGACGGGCACGCACGCTGGCGGTCCCCTTCCTGCTCTGGAGCGCGTGGGGTGTCGCCCTGTACGTCGCCCTCCACGCCCTGCCCCTCGACTCGGGGTACGTGTCGGCCGGCGCGCTCGAGCGGCTCACGCCGGCCGCGGTCCTCGAGATGCTGCTGGTGCGCCCGGTCGCGTATCCACTGTGGTTCCTTCAGGCCCTCCTGCTCTGTGTGCTCGTCTCGCCACTCCTGTGGGTCATGGTGCGCTCCCTCCAGGCGGCCGCGCTCCTGCCGTTCGCGGCCCTGTGGCTGCTCAACGTCGGGGTCGGCAGCTCCAACTACGTCAACTTCAAGGCCCTGCTCTTCTTCACCCTGGGAGCGCTCATCGCCGTGCGGCTGCGCGAAGGCCGATGGGTACCGCTGACAGGCCCCGGAGCCGCCGAGCGCTCGAGGGCACTGGGGCACGTGATGCTGCCATCGTTTGTGCTCGCCGCCGTGCTCTTCACCTGGCTGCTGCGCGCCGAGACCGCCTGGTGGGCCGGCGGGCTGCACAAAGCCCTCATGTGCTTCGCGGTCGCCGCGTTCTGGTTCGGCTACGACGCCTACCTCGCGCCGCTCGCCCGACGGCCGGCGATGATGTGGGCGGCGGGCTTCTCCTTCTTCGTCTACGCCGCCCACGAGCCGCCGCTGATGATCGCCAAGCGCGTGCTGATGCGCTGGGCCGGCGGGGCGGCCGCAGGCGAAGCGGCCGTCTTGCTCGTCTACTTCGCGGCTCCCGTCCTGGCCATCGCCGCGTGTCTCCTCGCAGGGTGGGCGCTGCGCCGCTGGGGCCGGCCGGCCTACGCCCTCTTGACCGGCAGCCGTTGAGCGGGCGGAGACGACGGCGGTGCCGGCGGGCGGCCGGCACCATTGTCCGGCCGGCGGCTCGCGGATAGACTCTGAGGCCGTGGCGGCCGGCCGGCGACGCGCGCCGGACGGTCGCCGAGTCGCTGCGTGCGCGCGCCGCGTCGCGCGCGTGCGGCCCCGGCAAGAGAAGGAGGGCGCATGCGGGTGCTCGTGGTCGGCGGCGGGGGCAGGGAGCACGCCCTCGTCCACTCCTTCTCCCGTTCGTCACTGCGACCCCACGTGTTCTGCGCGCCCGGCAACGCCGGCATCGCCGCCGAGGCCGACTGCGTGCCGGTCGGTGCCGACGACCTCGAGGGGCTCCTCGGTTTCGCCGCGCGCGAACGCCCCGACCTCACCGTCGTCGGGCCCGAGGCGCCGCTCGTCGACGGGCTCGCCGACCTCTTCCGCGAGCACGGCCTGCTCGTGTTCGGCCCCGACGCCCGGGCGGCGCAGATGGAGGGCAGCAAGGTCTTCGCCAAGGAGGTCATGGACGAGGCCGGCGCGCCGACCGGCGCCTACAGCCGGCACACGAGCGCCGAGTCGGCGTTCGCGGCGCTGGCCGCTCAGTCCTCATACCCGGTCGTCGTCAAGGCCGACGGCCTGGCCGCGGGCAAGGGCGTGATCATCGCCGCCGACGAGGCCGAGGCGAGAGCGGCCGTCGAGAGCATGCTCGTCGCGCGCTCGTTCGGCTCCGCCGGCGACGTGGTCCTCGTCGAGGAGCACCTGACGGGCAGCGAGGTCTCGCTGCTCGTGCTCTGCGACGGCGAGACCGCCGTGCCGCTCGCCCCCGCCCAGGACTACAAGCGCATCTTCGCCGGCGACCTGGGGCCGAACACCGGCGGCATGGGCAGCTACTGCCCGGTGCCGGGGTTCGGCCAGCGGGCCGTCGACGCCGCCATGGACACCGTCGTCCAGCCCGTGCTCGACGCCCTGAAGCGACGCGGCATCACCTACCGCGGCGTGCTCTACGCCGGCCTCATCGTCACCGCCGACGGGCTCAAGGTCCTCGAGTTCAACTGCCGCTTCGGCGACCCCGAGACGCAGGCCGTGCTGCCGCGCCTCGAGAGCGACCTCCTCGAGCTCTGCCTCGCGGCGGCGTCGGGCGAGCTCGCCGGCGCCGCACCGGCCTGGACGGCCGAAGACTGCGTCACCGTCGTCATGGCCTCGGCCGGCTACCCGGCGAGCAGCCACAAGGGCGACGTGCTCGAGGGCCTCGAGGCGGCCGCCGCCCTGCCCGGCGTGACGGTCTACCACGCCGGCACCGCGGCCGCCGGAGTCACCGGCGGCACGCCGGCGCCGGCGGTCGCCACGGCCGGCGGCCGCGTGCTCGCCGTGAGCGCGCTCGGCGACGGCTTCGCCGCGGCCCGCGAGCGCGCCTACGAGGGCATCGGCGCGATCCGCTTCGACGGCGCCCAGACCCGGCCCGACATCGCCGAGCGCGCCGTGCGCGCCCAGGCCGGCGAGATCAGCCTGTTCCCCGAAGGGTGGAGGCCCTGAGGCCCTCGCCCGTCGTCGTCCGCACCGGCCGCACGACCGTGCGCGCCGGGCGATGAGAGGAGTCTGACGTGGAGAAGACGAGCACCGAGGTCGAGACCCTGCTGCAGGGCATCCAGATGGACCCCGTGCTGGTCGGCATCGTGATGGGGAGCGAGAGCGACCGCGAGGTCATGGACGCTGCGGTGAAGGAGCTCGACGCGCGTCACATCGCCCACGAAGTCAACGTGCTGAGCGCGCACCGCACGCCGGACAAGGTCGCCGAGTACGCAAAAGGCGCCCAGGCGCGCGGCCTCAAGGTCCTCATCGGCGGGGCCGGCAAAGCGGCTGCCCTGCCCGGCGTGCTGGCCGCCTACACCAACCTGCCGGTGATCGGCGTACCTATCAAGACCAGCGACCTCGGCGGCCTGGACTCGCTGCTCAGCATCGTGCAGATGCCGCCCGGCGTCCCGGTCGCCTGCGTCGCCATCAACGGTGCCCGCAACGCGGCGATCCTGGCGGCGAAGATCCTCGACGTGTAGGCGCACGCCGCGGCCACCCGGGGCGTGCGCACCTGCCGCGGGCCCGCGACCGACGCTCGCTGCCGCGGTCGGCCGGCGACTCACGGTCGGTCTCGCGGCCGGCGGGGAACAGTCCGGGCATGAGCAGGCACGGCTTCGACTCGGCTCGGGTGCCGCGGCCCGGCGGCCCGTACTCTTCAGGCGTGTCCGCCGGACACCTCGTCATCATCTCGGCCCAGCTCCCGCTGACGGCCGAGGGCGCCCCGATCGACGGCTCCGCGGCGGAGCAGGCGCGACGCTGCCTCGACGACCTCGCCCACCAGCTGCGCTCGCAGGGCCTCGGTCTCGACAGCGTCGCGGAGCTCGTCGTCTACGCCGTCGCGGAGGAGGACGTCACGGCCATCGACGCCGCCGTCGCCGAGTACTTCGACGAGCCGCGCCCGGCACGCACCGTCGTCGGTGTAGCATGGGTGCCGCACGGCGCCCGGCTCCAGGTCGGCGCGCTCGCGATCCGGTACTAGAGAGGCGATGGACCCGAAGCGCATCTCGGCGGCGATCTACGTGGCCGTCGCCGTCATCGGCTTGGTGCTCGCGTACGTCGCGATCCGGGCCGCGCTCCTCTGAGCGCGCCGCCGGCGCCG
The DNA here is from genome assembly GCA_036351205.1 of Thermoleophilia bacterium. GTDB lineage: Bacteria > Actinomycetota > Thermoleophilia > UBA2241 > UBA2241 > UBA2241. The sequence goes on from JAZBOM010000272.1 coordinate 3,938, forward strand.
CAGCCGACCTCGCCCCACCGAAGGAGGCCCTGATGGACCGCTCGACCTATGCAGCAGCGGACGGCGCCCCGGCCGTCGGCCCGTACTCCCCGGCCGTCGGCGCCGGCGACTTCGTCTTCATCTCCGGGCAGCTGGCCCTCGACGCCGGCGGGGCGATGGTGGGGGCGACGGCCGCCGAGCAGGCGCGCAAGGCCCTCGAGAACCTGCGCTCCCTGCTCGGCTCCGCCGGTCTCGGCCTCGACGCGGTCGTCAAGACCACCATCTTCCTCCAGGACATGGGCGCCTTCGCCGACGTGAACGCGGTCTACGCCGAGTTCTTCGCCGAACCGTTTCCGGCGCGCTCGACCGTCGAGGTCGCCCGCCTCCCGAAGGACGCCCTCTTCGAGATCGAGGCCATCGCCGCCGCTTCCGGATCCTCGGCGTCGTCTGGGTCTCCTACCTGCTCGTCTACCTGGCGCGCCTCAGCGTCGGGCCGCTGTCCCCCTTCCTCAAGGACGCCTTCGACCTGTCGAACGCCCAGGTCGGCGCCCTGATGAGCGCCACGGCGCTCACCTACGCGCCGACGCTCATCGGCGCCGGCTGGCTGGTGGACCGCGTCGGCGTCCGTCGCATGCTGGCGGCGGGCACTCTCATGGCTTCGCTCTGCGTGCTGACCCTCTTCCTCGCCCCCTCGTACTGGGTCTTGCTCGCTCTGCTCGCGCTCTCGGGCGTCGGGGCCGGCTGCATCTACCCGTCGGCCGTCCGTGCCGTGCTCCTCTGGTTCCCCGTCGGCGAGCGCGCGACGGCGATCGGCGTCAACCAGGCGGCGATCAACATCAGCGGCATGCTCGGCGCCGTGACTCTGCCGCTGATCGCCGTACGTCTGGGGTGGGAGTACGGCTTCCTCGCCGTCGGCGCGCTGGGACTCGCCGTCTTTGCGGTCGCCGTCCTCGGGTACCGCGACCCGCCGGAGGACGGCGGCGCACCGCGCGCGGTCGTGGCCGACGCCGAGAGGAGGGCGCCCGGCGCCGCGCCGGTCGAGGCCGCCGGGCCGCCGACGGGATCCGCCGCCGCGGCAGGCGCCCCGGCCGGCGCGCCGGCGTCCGCGCGCGCCGGCCTCCTGACCCTCCTCGCGACCCGCGACGTGTGGCTGCTCGCCCTCGTCGGTCTCTTCCTCGGCGTGGTCGAGTACTCCGCCCTCGCGCACCTGGTGCTCTACCTCAAGAGCGAGTTCCTACTGACGGCC
>JAZBOM010000273.1:0-2743 GCA_036351205.1 Thermoleophilia bacterium
CCGAGCGCGAGCTGGCGGACCGTGTCGCCAAGGCGATGAGGGAGTTGATCCGGCGGCACGGGCGACCCGGGCCGTGAGCGCACCACGGGGCCGGCGCTGCACTCGGAGAACCGCGCCCCGGATGCGCCACCTGACGACGCCCCGATAGACTGCCCCGGGTGAGGGCGGCCACGGGGCCGAGCGGCCGCTCGCCGACGGTGCGCGGCCGCGGCCTCGCCCGTCGGATCGACGCACCGACGGGAGCGGGACGGGTACCGTGCAGACCATCGGCTTCATCAGAGAGCGCCGCTGGACCACCGTGGTCGGCACGGGCCTCTTCGTGTCGATGATGGCCGTCGGCTACTACTACAACGTCACCTTCGTGCAACTCGGGCTGCTCGATCTGGGCACTACGCACCTCGGTCTGTCGTCGGACGCCGTGGTCCGTCTCATGGCGCTCTTCGCGGTCATCACGTGCGTGGTGTCCCTCGTCGTCGGCTTCACCATGACGCGGCAGGGCTGGAGCGCGCGCATGCGTACGAAGCTGAGGGTCGCGGCGGCGGTCGCGGCCGTCCAGGTCGCCCTGACGTTCGCGTCGTCCTGGATCGGCGGGGAGGCGGGTTTCACGGCGTGGCTGGTCGCGGCGGCGTGCACCATGGGCGTGGGCATACCCGCCACCTTCGGACTCGCCGTCGATCTTGTGCCCGTGCGCGACCGCGGCGCCGTGGCGGGTCTCATCACCGGTGTCGCCTATTTCCTCGCGCCCGTGGCCTCGTACCCCTGGACGTTCGAGCACTTGCGCGCACAGGTGCTGCCGGTCATGGCCGCCGGCGCCGGCGGCGCCGTCGTGCTCGCCGTCGTCCCGAACCGGTTCGTCGACGGACTCGCCGGACAGAGCGCCGACCCCGGGTTCGGGATCGGCCGCTACACCGCGCAGCGCCGCCACGGGGGCGCCCTCACGCTCGTGGTGCTGGCCGCGTTGATGTTCGGCGTGTTCTTCATCGACAGTCTCGGCTTCCTCCGGCTGTCGGAGGAGACCGTGTACATGCAGGGAGCCTGGCTCTCGGGCGACGTGTCCGTGCGGCTGTTCATCGGGGTCGTGCACGTCGTGGGGGCGTGGGTGGCGGCCGTCTTCTACTCGGTCTTCGACTACCGCGTCCTCTTCGCCTGGGCGTTCGGGTTGTTCGGGCTCGTGCATCTGCTCTACACGTTCCCGCTGAGGCTCGGCGAGCCGGCGCCCGTGCTCGCCGAGCCCATGGTCTACGCGCTCGCGGTGAGCGTCTACACCGTGCTCAACTTCGCGCTCTGGGCGGACCTCTCGACGCCGCGCACCATCGCCCGCAACGCGGCCGTCGGCGTCGGGCTCTCGGGGTGGACGGCGACCTTCGTGAGCACGGCCCTCGCCCTGGCCTGGCGACAGGCGGAGATGGACCTCGACGCGCACCTGCGGATCGTCGACTCGATCGCCGTCGTCCTCTTCCTCCTCGTCATCGCTGCCCTGTACTTCAAGCCCGCGCTCGGCGGCCGGGCCGGCCGGGAGGCCTCGTGACGCCCGTCCGCGCCCTGCGCGCTCTCGCCCTGCTCGCCCTGCTCGTGGCGATGGTGCCGCTCGGCGGCTGCGCCGACGGGATCGTCCGCGGCGCCGTGGTCTTCGACGGCGAGCACGTCCTCGGGCGAGGCGAGACCCTGGAGGGCGACCTCCTCGTGCTCGCCGGTCGCGCAGAGATCCACGAGGGCGCGATGGTGCGCGGCTCGGTCTGGGTGCTGGGAGGCGCCTGTATCGTGTCGGGCGTCGTCGAGGGGGATGTGACGGGTCTGGCCGGACGACTCACCCTGGGCGACGCCTCCCGCGTCGGGGGCGACCTCGTCCTGGGAGGGAGCGACGCCGAGGTGGCCGAGGGCGCTCAGATCGAGGGTGAGACCACGGAGGCGCTGACTCAGGTGTCCGGTGACGGGGCGTCCGCCGGCCCCCGGCTGCGGACGGGCCTGCAGGCGGCCCTGCTGCTCGGTGTGCTCGCCGGGGTCGTCTCGGTCTGGTGGGGCATGCCGCTCGCCCGTGTCGGGGCTGCCGCCGTGAGGCACCCCGTCGCCTCCCTCGCCACGGGGGTGATGGCCGGCCTGACGGGCCTCATCGTCGTCGTCCTCGTGGGCTTCACCCTCGTGCTGCTTCCGGTGGCGGTGCTGATGGGCCTCGGCGGACTGGTCGCCGTGGCGCTCGGGTGGGCCGGACTGGCGGCGTACGTCGCCGCGCGCGTGGCGACGCCTCGGCTGCCGCGTGCACTGGCCACCGGCCTCCTGGCCGCCGCGGTGCTCGTGGTCGTGACGCTGCTCGCGCTCGTGCCGCTGGCCGGCGGCGTGATCGCCCTTCTCACCGCCGCGTGGGGACTGGGCGCGGCACTGCTCACGCGCGTCGGGTCGCGGGAGTTCCGGCCTGCCGTCATCGCCGACGTGCGGCAGACGGAGCAGGGTGATGAGCGGCAACCCGACGACGCGCCGCCGGCGGGGAAGGCGTGAGCGCTCGCGTCGCGCGTGCGCCGGCTCTCGACGGGCGCGAGCCGGCAGCCGCGCCTGCGACTGCGCCGCCCGTGCCGGGGGCCGTGCGGCCTCGGCGTGGGGCACGACGGGAGGTCTCGTGAACACCGCGCGTGCCGAGTACGTCGCCCGGATCAACCGCGTGATGGACCACATCGAGCGCCACCTCGACGCCCGGCTCTCGCTCGACGAGCTCGCCGCCGTCGCCGGCTTCTCGCCCTTCCACTTCCAC
>JAZBOM010000274.1:0-3092 GCA_036351205.1 Thermoleophilia bacterium
GGCCGCCGCCGTCGAGATAAGCCTGGCGGAGTCGCTGTCGCTGCTTGAGGCGTCGATGCTTCATGGCCCCGTGAGTCTCGCGCGCGAACGTGAGCACGTGATGAGCGCGCGACTCGGCGGCAGTTAAGCCGGCGCCGCGCCGCGCGCAGGCGACGGTCACGCCCTCGTTGTGCCCGGTCCGGCCGGTCCCGCGGCGGACGGCTCGGGACCGGCCGGGCGCAGTGCGGCCGCGGGCCGGAGGCGCCAGACGTCGCGCACGAGGAGTACCCAGAGCGAGGCGGCGACGCCGAGGCCGGCCGAGAGCCAGCTCGCCGCCGTCACCCCGAGGATCTCGCTGGCCGGTCCGGCGACCGCCAGGCCTGCCGGCCACAGGGCGAGCGAGGCCATCCAGTCCCAGGCCGTGACGCGGCCGAGTGCCTCACGGGGGACCTGGGACTGGATCGTCGTGTTCCACACGGCGACGAGGACGCCGACGCCGATGCCGCGCAGGCCCTGGACGACGGCGAGGGCGAGCGGGCCGCCGCCGAGGGCCAGCGTCAGCGGCGCGAACACGGCGAGGCTGCCGGTGAGCGTCACCGTCACCATCGGCCGTCGCGGCCGGTAGCGGAGGGCGACGCCCGCCCCGAGCAGCATGCCGCCGCTCAAGACGCCGGAGACGATGCCCCAGGCGAGCGGGCTGTAGCCCTGGTCGCGCAGGGCGATAGGCCCGAGCACCTGGAAGGGGGCGATGACGAGGCAGAGCACGAGCATCGCCCGCAGCAGCATCACCGAGAGCCAGGTGCGCGAGCGCACCTCGCGCCATCCGTCGTAGAGCTCCCTGGCGAACCGCTCGGGCGCCCGGCTGCGCACGAGGGCCGGCACGGCGAGACGGGTGAGGAAGGCCGCGCTGACGAGAAAGGTCACACCGTCGACGGCGATCGCCCCGCCGGTGCCGACCGCGGCGACCAGGAGACCGGCGAACATCGGCCCCACGAACCACCCGAAATTGTCGCTCATGCCCATGAGTGCGTTGGCCTGCTGGAGCCTGGGCACTGGGACGATCTGCGGCATGAGACCTCCCGCGGCCGGACGGAAGAAGGCCTCGGCTGAGCCGTGGCAGGCGGCGAGCAGGGCGAGGTGCCAGATGCGGGCGGTGCCGGTCAGGAGGAGGGCGGCCGCGGTGAGCTGGACGGCCGCCCGGGCGAGGTCGCTGGCGATCATGACGCGTTCGCGCCGCAGCCTGTCGGCCCAGACGCCGCCGACCAGCGAGAGGAGCGCCAGCGGCAGGCTCTGGGCGGCGAGGACGAGGCCGAGGTCGGTCCCCGATCCGGTGAGCTCGAGCACCGCGAAGGTCAGCGCGACCGGGGTGATGCCGTCGCCGATGACGGAGACGGTCTGGGCGGCGAACAGGTTGCGGAAGTTGGGCAGGCGCAGCACGCCGAGGCGCGCGCCGTGCAGGCTGAAGCGCGAGGGGCCGTCGTCCATGGTCCGAGTCTACACGGCGACTCCGAGGGCCGGCGCGGCCGGTCGCGCGAGCGGGAGCGGGGCAGGTCGCCGGCGTGGGCGCCGTCGCCGTTCAGCGGCGCCCGCCCGGCCGGTCACGTCGACCGCGTCGCCCGGCGCGCCTCCCAGAGCGCGAGGGCGCCGGTCGCCGTGGCGAAGGCGAGCGTCACCGCGAGGCCGATCAGCAGCGGTCGGGCGCTCCAGCCCTCGTTGAGCAGGGCGCGCATGGCGTCGAAGACGTAGGTCGTCGGATTGACGGTGGCCGCAGCGCGCAGCCAGCCGGCCTCGATGTACTCGAGCGGCACGAAGGTCGCGCTGAGGAAGATGAGCGGGAAGAAGGCGAAGGTCGCCGCCTGCGTGGCCGCCGAGTTCTTCGTGCGCAGGGCCATGAAGGCGGCGTAGCCGGCGAAGGCCATGCCCCAGAGGAAGGCGTAGCCGACGACGGCGAGCATGCCCAGCCAGCCGGTGGCCGGGTCGAGACCGAGCAGCAGGCCCAGGAGCAGGATGGCGAGCACCTGGGCCACCAGCAGGACGGCACTGGCGACCATGGGTCCCCACACGATGGCCAGCCGTGAGGCGGGCGTCAGCAGGACTTTGGTGAAGTAGCCCGCCTCGATGTCGCGGATCAGCGCCTGCCCGGCGATGCCGGCGCCGCTGACCGCCGCCGAGACGATCGACACCGGCAGGATGAAGCCGAGGTACGAGCCCTGGAAGCCCGGGAGCTCGGCGACCGACGAGAGCCCGCTGTTGTACACGAACAGGAAGAAGACGCTGATCGCGACACTGGGGATGATCGCCGCGGGAACGCGCAGCGTGCCGGTGAGCGAGCGCCGGACCAGCAGGAAGACGTCGGTCACGGCCGCACCTCCGCGTCGGCGTCGCCCCGCGGCGCGGCGGTGTGATCCGCGGTTTGGGCGGGGTCGGCCTCGACGCCGTCGCCGTCGATGCCGTCGGCCCCGATGCGGTCGCCGTCGGTCTCGGCGTGCCGGCCGGTGAGGCGCAAGAAGACGTCGTCCAGGGTCGGCTGGGCGACGGTGAGGCCGCGGAGGGCGACGCCCGCATCGTCGACACGGCGGACGAGCGCCGGGACGAGCTCGGCCGCGACCGCGGTGTAGACGCGCAGCTCGTCGCCGGAGACCTGGCGCTGTGGGGCCAGGTCGGCGAGCAGGCCGTCGGCCCGCCCGGCGTCGCTCGCGTCGCCGAACTGCAGCTCGACGACTTCGTCGCCGACCCGGCGCTTCAGCTCGCGCGGCGTCCCCTCGGCCACGATCCTGCCGCGGTCGATGATGGCGATACGGTCGGCGAGGCGGTCGGCCTCCTCGAGGTACTGCGTGGTCAGGAAGACGGTGATCCCGCGCTCACGGTTGAGCCGCCGGACCTCCTCCCAGATGGCTACTCTGCTCACCGGGTCCAGACCCGTGGTGGGCTCGTCGAGAAAGAGGACGAGAGGGTCGTGGACCAGCGCCAGGGCGAGGTCGAGCCGGCGCTTCATACCGCCGGAGTACTCGCCGACGCGCTTCTTCGCCTCGACGTCGGCGAGGTCGACGGTCACGAGGAGGCGCTCGGCGATGCGGTGCGCCTCGGCCCGCGAGGCTCCGAAGAGGCGCGCC
>JAZBOM010000275.1:0-5835 GCA_036351205.1 Thermoleophilia bacterium
TGAAGGCGAAGGCGGCCGCGCCGGCGCGCCCCAGGCGCGCCAGCCCCGCGGCCGCGAGGACCGTCCCGGCCATGTCCTGCTCCTCGACCTTGCGCATCCGCGTCTCGACGTTGCCGCGGATGTCCACGACCTCGAGATCGGGGCGCAGGCTCAGCAACTGCGCACGGCGGCGCAGGCTCGAGGTGCCGACCACCGCACCCCGGGCGAGCTCCTCGAGCCGCCGGGCCGGCGCGCGCGGGTGCGCGACGAACACGTCGCGCACGTCCTCGCGCGCCGTGAAGGCGGCGATCTCGAGCCCCCGGGGCGTCTCGGTCGGCATGTCTTTGGCGGAGTGGACGGCGAGGTCGACGCGCCCGTCGCGCAGCGCTTCCTCGATCTCCTTCACGAAGAGACCCTTGTCGCCGAGCTTGGCGAGCGGGGAGTCGAGCAGCTTGTCGCCCTTGGTCTGGATCACGTCGATCTCGACCTCGAGCCCGGGGTGGAGCTCCTCCAAGCGATCGCCCACCCAGCGGCTCTGCACGAGCGCCAGCGCGCTCCCGCGCGAACCGATGCGCAGCCGGTCGCTCACCGGGCCGCGGCGTCCGGCCCGTCGGCGCCGCCCGGCCCGGCGTCCCCGGCCTCTGCCGGCTCGCCCCGGGCGAGACCTGCGTCTGTCGGCTCTGCCTCGCCGGGTCCGGCCTCGCCCTGTCTCGTCCCAGTGCCGCTGCCGTTGCCGTTCAGCCCGAAGAGCGTGCGCACCGCGTCGACGTAGAGGTAGCACTCGTCGCGGCCGGCGACCTCCTTCATGGTCACCGTCGGCAGGTGCAGGATCTTGTTGACGATGGAGCTCGTCAGCAGCTCGACCTGGGCGCGCTGGTCGTCGTCGAGGTCGACCAGGCGGCTGCCCAGCCGCCGCAGCTCACTCTCCCTGATCTGCTCGACGGCCTCGCGCAGCGTGGCGATCGTCGGCACCACCTCGAGCGTGCGCAGCCACGCGTCCACCTGGGCGAGCTCCTCGGTGACGATGGCCTCCGCCTTGACCGCCTCCTTCTCGCGCTCGGCACGGTTGCGGGCCACGACGTGCTCCAGATCGTCGATGTCGTAGAGGAAGGCGCCGTCGAGGTCGGCGATCGCGGGGTCGAGGTCGCGGGGCACGGCGATGTCGATGAAGAACAGCGGGCGGCCGCGGCGCCGGCGCGCCGCGCGCTGGACGCGCTCGCGCGTGACGACGAAGTGCGGCGCCGAGGTCGAGGAGATGACGATGTCGGCCGCGGCGAGGTGCCCTTCGAGGTCCTCGAAGGGCACGGCACGCCCGCCCACACGGCGCTCCATGTCGCGCGCCGCCGCGAAGGTCCGGTTCGTGACGAGGATGTCGTGCACCCCGCGGGCGCGCAGGTGGGTCGCGGTCAGCTCCCCCGTCTCGCCGGCGCCGATGATCAGCGCCGTCGTGTCGTCGAGTCGCCCGAAGACCTGCTCGGCGAGGTCGACCGCGGCGGAGCTGACCGACACCGGTCGCTCGCCGATCGCGGTCTCGGTGCGCACCCTCTTGCCGACCTCGAGGGCGTGACGGAAGAGGCGGTTGAAGACGACGCTCGTGCAGCCGCCCTCCCGGGCCGCGTCGTAAGCCTCGCGGATCTGGGCGACGATCTGGTACTCCCCGAGCACCATGGAGTCGAGGCTGGCCACGACACGGAAGAGGTGCGCGATCGCCGCCTCCCCCGAGTGGCTGTAGGTGCTCGGCGCCAGTGTCGCCGGCGAGCAGCCGGCGCGGCCGGCGAGCAGCTCGAGCGCCGCTTGACCGGCCCCCAGCGAGTCGCGCGCGTACATGTAGAGCTCGGTGCGGTTGCAGGTCGAGAGCGCGACCGCCTCGCAGGCCCCGCCCGACGCCTGCAGCGCGCGGGCCACGCCGAGCGCGGCCGGCCCGTCGAGGGCGAGACGCTCGCGCAGCTCGAGCGGCGCGGTGGTGTGCGAGATCCCGACGACGACGACGAGCACGCTCAGCCCCCGTAGGTGTGGAAGCCGGACCAGTACGGCACGGCGGCGAACCGGATCACGAGCATGACCGCCAGCCCTGCCACGGCGAGCCAGGCGGCGCGGCGCCCGCCCCAGCCGCCGCGCAGGTGCCCGTAGAGCAGCGCCAGGTAGATCGCCCACGCCCCCAGCGAGAGCAGGACCATCGGGTCGACGAGCCAGTCCTCGACGCCGAAGGCGATCGCGCGGATGCCGCCCGCGACCATCCCCATGGTGAGGAACGGCACCCCGATGAGCGTGGCCCGGTAGACGACCCTGTCCAGCGTCGCCAGCGAGGGGAGGCGCCCCAGCACCGAGCCCGCCCGGTGCCGCTTGAGCAGCCGCTCCTCGACGAGGTAGAGCAGCGCCGCGCAGCCGGCCAGGTAGAGCGCCCCGACCGCGGTGAACATGACGATCACGTGCAGGACGACGATGTCGCTCTGCAGCTCCGGCATCAGGCCGGCAGGCGCGGTGTAGCTGCTCCAGGCGAGGCCGAGGAAGACGATCGCCACCGGCATCACGTAGAGGCCCAGCTTCTTCACCTGGGTGAAGAGCTCGAGCACGAGATACACGGCGACGACGAACCAGGTGATGAGGGCGAGCGACTCGTACGCGCCGACGATCGGCAGACGCTCGGCGACGGCCGCGCGCAGGACGAGGGCGACCCCGAGGGCGACCCAGCCGGCGAGGGCGACGGCCACGCCGCGCAGGTTCATCTGCTCGCGGCGCGACAGATAGTGGAAGATGAACAGGGCGAAAGCCGCGCCGAAGAGCAGCAGCGCGATCCACAGGGAGATGACGGAGACCTGCTCCATTGACCCTCCGACGCTCCCGCTTCTCGACCTCGCGCCTGAGCAGTTCGACCTCGCGCCGCAGCCCGCCCACCCGGCGTGAGGTGATCGCGAAGTACACGACCAGCACGACGAGGATCACGGCGTAGGCGGCGGCCACGTACTGCGCGGCCTCCTCGATGGTCACTGTCCGACCTCCCCGAGACGGTCCTTCAGATCGGCGATCTCGTCCCCAAGCCGCTCGGCGGCGTACTCGAGGCGGATCAGCCCGGCCAACAGCAGACTCATGCCGAGCACGCTGACGAGAAGGCTCAGCAGCATGCTGCCCTCCATGCCCGCGTCGCCGGCCCTGATGACCACCGGGTGCAGGCCTTCGGGCAGGAAGCGCGTGGCGAAGAACGTTATCGGCACGTCGACGAACGCGATGATGGCGAAGACGGCGGCGTACGTCGCCCGCCGCGCCTCTTCGTCGACCATCGAGCGGAGCACGAAGTAGCCGGCGTAGAGGAGGCAGGCGATCAGGAAGGTCGTGAGCCTGGGCTCCCACGCCCACCAGGCGCCCCAGGCGACCTTCCCCCAGATCATCCCCGTGCCCATCACGAGGAGGCTGAAGAGCAGACCGAGGCGGACGCCGACGAGGCCGAGGCGATCGTAGCGCAGGTCCGGCGAACGCAGGTAGAGGATGCCGGACACGAAGGCGACGCCGAAGGCGACGAGCGCCGCCCAGGCGATCGGCACGTGGTAGTAGAAGATCTTCTGGCTGAAGCCCATGCTCGAGGCGTCGACCGGGGCGTACCAGAAGGCGAGCAGCAGCCCGGCGGCCAGAGCGGCGCCCGCATAGACGAAGAGGGCGGGCGCCCCGAGCAGCCGGCGCCCGCCGGCCGCACCGCCCGCCGCGCTCTCGAGCCGCGCCTGTGAAGCCTCCACTCTCACTCCCCTATCGCGAAGTCGTACGTGCCGTACGCCGCGACCAAGAATACCGCGTCGAAGGCGGCGAGGAAGACCAGGCGCACGGCGAGGTCGCCGAGACCGGTGTCGCCGGCGAAGACCGTCGTCGTCGCCGACGTCGCCGCGATCAGCAGCGGCACGATCAGCGGCAGGAAGAGCACGGGCAGCAGCAGATCGCGCGCCCGGCTGTTCATCGAGATCGTCGCCAGCAGCGTGCCGAGGGCGCAGATGCCGAGGTCGGCGAGCAGCACCACGGCGACGAGCAACGGCAGGTCGCCGAGGTAGCTGCGCTCGACGAAGAACAGGGTGAAGACGGGCACGGCGACCACCTGGATCGCCAGCAGCAGCAGCAGGTTGGCCGCCGTCTTGGCGAGGAAGATGGTCACGCGGTCGACCGGGCAGAGCAGGAGCCCGTCGAGGCAGCCCTCGTCCTTCTCCTGAGCGAAGCTGCGGTTCAGGCCGAGCAGGGCGCCGAAGAGGAAGGTCACCCAGAGCATGCCGCCGGTGAAGAACGTGAGGTCGTTCTCCTCGCTCGCGAAGGCGTAGTGGAAGATGACCAGCGAGAGCATCACGAAGAGGAAGACCGAGACCAGCACCTCGCGGGTGCGCAGCTCGCGCGTCAGGTCCTTGCGGAGGATCGCGGAGAACTGGGCGGCCGCGCTCACGACGCGGCCCTCCCGGCGACGGCCGGGCTCGTCGCGGCGCTGACGGCGACCGCCCTCACAGCGCCGGTCCCTCCTGCACGTGCTCGCGGTAGACGGCGCTGAAGGCGTCGGCGTCGACGCCGGCCGCGTGCTCGTAGGCCACGCGGCCGGCGTCTACGATCATCACCCGGCTGGCCAGCTCCAGCCCCTTGCCGATGTGGTGGGTCACCATGACGAAGGTGTGGTCGGCGCGGATCTCGGCGAGCAGGCCGTCGAGGATGTCGACGGCGCGCGGGTCGAGACCCTCGTGCGGCTCGTCCAGCAGCAGGACCCTGGGACGGTGCAGCACGGCGCGGGCGATCGCCAGCCGCTGCCGCATGCCGCGCGAGAAGGCGCGCACCACGTCGTAGCGTCGGTGCGAGAGCTCGAGACGGTCGAGCAGCTCGTCGATGCGCGCCTCGCGGTCCACGACGCCGTACATGTCGGCGTAGAAGCGCAGGTTCTCGTAGGCGGTGAGGTCGGGGTAGAGCAGCGGGCTGTGCGAGATCAGGCCCACCGCGCGGCGCACCGGCATCGGGTCCTCGCGCACGTCGTGACCCGCGACGCGCACGCTGCCCGAGCCGGGCGAGAGCAGCGTCGCCAGCACGCGCAGGATCGTGGTCTTGCCGGCGCCGTTGGGGCCGAAGACGGCGAGGAACCCGCCGCGCTCGAGCGCGAACGACACACCGCGCAGCACCTCGCGGCGGCCGAAGGTCTTGCGCAGACCTTCGACCTCGATCTCGGGCCGGCCCTGACCCGGGTACGGGTCCGCCACCTGCTCCCCCCTAGGCCGTGGCGCGCTCGAAGCGGCCGTCCTCGCGGGCGGCGGCGACGTCACGCGCCTCCTGCTCCTGGCTCTGGCCCCGGGGCCAGAGCGAGACCGCGGCGCCGACGCACAACAGGATGGAGCCGATCCACACCCAGCGGATCAGCGGGAAGACGACGACGCGCACGGCGAGCTCCTCGGACTCCTGGTTGAAGCCCTGGTCGGTGACCACGAACACGTCCTCGAACGGGCGCCCGAGGATCACCGCGCGCACCGCCGACATGCCCGTCGGGTAGATGTCGGTGTGCGGCTCGACGGTCCCGACCCGGTCGCCGCCGGCGGAGAAGACGTCGAAGGCCGCGTAGGTGCGCAGCGACCCCTGCGCCCCCGACTCGCTGCGCATGCCGGTGAACATCAGCGTGTAGTCGCCGGCCTCGACGGCCGTCCCCGGCGTCGCGGGGACCGTCGAGCTCGTCTCGGCCTGGTAGACGGCCGAGCCGAGCAGGCCGGCGACGACGAGCACCATGCCCAGATGGGCGAGGTAGCCGGCGGTGCGTGTGCGACTCCCGAGGAGGGCGCGGCGCAGCCCGGCCGTCCAGGGACGGGCGCCGGCCCCGCGTCGTGCCGACACGAGGACGAACTGCAGCACGGCGCCGAA
>JAZBOM010000276.1:0-2334 GCA_036351205.1 Thermoleophilia bacterium
GCTCGCCGCTGAGGATCGCCTTGCGCACGCGGACCGTCTTCGGCGTCACCTCGACGAGCTCGTCGTCGGCGATCCACTCGAGGGCCGACTCGAGGGTGAGCGGGCGCGGCACCTTGAGCCCGGCGTCGATCTCCTTGGTGGACGAGCGGTAGTTGCCCAGCTGCTTGCGCTTGGTGGGGTTGCAGAGCATGTCGTCGGCACGCGAGTTCTCGCCCACGATCATGCCCTCGTAGACGCGGTCCATCGGGGAGACGAAGAGCGTCGCCCGTTGTTGCAGGTTCTCGAGCGAGTACGACGCGACCTCGCCGGCCGCCTGACTCACCAGTGAGCCACGCTCGCGACCGGGCAGGTCGCCCCGCCATGGGCCGTAGCCCGTGAAGCGCGAGCTCATCACGCCCAGGCCGCGCGTCTCGGTGAGGAAGTCGGAGCGGTACCCGATGAGGCCGCGCGTCGAGATCGTGAACTCGAGGCGGACGAGGCCCGTACCGGTGGCGTGCATCGCGATCAACTCGCCCTTGCGCAGGCTCAGCTCCTGGATGACCGTGCCCTGGTACTCCTCGGGCACGTCGATGATGAGCTGCTCCATCGGCTCGAGGAGCTTGCCGCGGGTGTCGCGATGGGTGATGACCTCGGGCTTGGAGACGCAGAGCTCGATGCCCTCGCGGCGCATCTCCTCGATCAGGATCGCGAGGTGCAGCTCGCCGCGGCCGCTGACCTTGACGCCGTCGGGGCGGCCCAGGTCTTCGACGCGCAGGGCGACGTTGACGCGCACCTCGCGCGCCAGCCGGTCCTTGATCTGACGCAGCGTGACGGCGCGCCCGTCCTGGCCGGCGAACGGCCCGTTGTTGACGAGGAAGAACATGCTGACCGTCGGCTCTTCGATCTCGAGCGGCGGCAGGGCGACGTCGGCGGCGGTGAGCTCGGGCGCCGCCAGCGTGTCGCCGAGCGTGAGCTCGCCGGGGCCGGCGAGCCAGACGATGTCGCCGGCGACGACCTCGTCGACCTCGCGGTTCTCGAGCCCGCGCGTGACCCACAGGTGGGTGACGCGCGCGGGCTCCACCCCCGCCGTCTCCCACCCCGCGTCCGGGTCGCCGGCGCGCAGGTGGCGGGTCGTGACGCGCTGCAGCTCGTCGCCCACACGCAGCGTGCCGTGGAGCACGCGGCCGCAGCCGATGCGCCCGATGTAGTCGCTCCAGGCGAGGGTGCTGACCTGCATGAGGAAGGGTGCGTCGAGCTCGCCGCTCGGCGCCGGCACGCGGTCGATGATGGTCTGGAAGAGGTCGTTCATGCCGGCGTCGGCGAGCTCCCGGAGCAGCGCCGGCGACAACCCGCCGCCGTCACCGAGGTGCGCCTCGCGCTCGTGCTCCTCCTTCTGGTACTCGTCGAGGTCGTTGACGATCCAGCCCTCGAGGCCGGAGCCGTAGAGCACGGGGAAGTCGAGCTGGTCGTTGTCGGCGCCCAGCTCGACGAAGAGGTCGAAGGTCTTGTCGAGCGCTCCCGACGGGTCGGCGTTGGGCCGGTCGGCCTTGTTGACGACGACGATCGGCCGCAGGCCCAGGCGCAGCGCCCGCATGAGCACGTAGCGCGTCTGCGGCATCGGCCCTTCGTTCGCGTCGACCAGGAGGAGCACGGAGTCGACCATGCTGAGCACGCGCTCGACCTCGCCGGAGAAGTCGGCGTGGCCGGGCGTGTCGATGATGTTGATGAGGTAGTCCTTCCACTCCACCGTGCAGTGCTTGGAGCGGATCGTGATGCCGCGCTCGCGCTCGAGGTCGTTGCTGTCCATCACCCGCTCCTCGACCCGGGCGCTCTCGCGGAAGACGTGGGCAGCGCGGAAGATGCTGTCGATCAGCGTGGTCTTGCCATGGTCGATGTGGGCGATGATCGCCAGGTTGCGGATCTGCTCGACGGCGTGCACGGTCACGGTCTTCCTGTCGGGGGACGCGGGCGTCGAAACGCCCGGCGGCGCTGCGCCGGCCGGGCGGCTCGCCCAAGTGTACACGCCGCCCGCGGCGCTGTCGTGGCGCCGCCCGTCACGACCGTCGCCGGCGCCGTCGTCGCCCGTGCCGCCAGAACGACCACCGGCACCGACCGCTCGACTGCCGGAGGCGGGGGAGGGCCCGACCCGATAGCATCAGCGGGCCATGTCCCGCCCCCCCGAGACTCCGTCCGCGCGCAGGTCGGCTCCCTCACGCGCCGCCGTTCCGAGCCGGGCACGGGCTCTCGCCGGCCGCGCCGGCGCCGAGCTTCGCGCCTTCCCTCCCCAGTTCTGGCTGCTCGCCCTGGGTTTCTTCATCCTCCTCGTCGGCATCGACATGTGCTTCCCCTTCGAGA
>JAZBOM010000277.1:0-10860 GCA_036351205.1 Thermoleophilia bacterium
CCCCGCCGCCTCGCGTCTCACTGGTTCTCGAGCAGCTCCTCGGCGGCGACGTCGCGCACGACCCGCGCCGGCACGCCCATGAGGACCTTGCCGGCCGGCGCGTCCCTGGTGACCACGGCGCCGGCGGCGATGAACGCCTCCTCGCCGATCTCGATCGCCGGGCAGAGCACCACGCCGCCGCCGATCCGCGCCCCGCGCCGGATGGTCGCCCCTTCGATCAGCTTGTGCCGCTTCTCGGTGCGACCCATGAAGTTGTCGTTGGTGGTGCGCACGCAGGGAGCGATGAAGACGTGGTCCTCGATCGTCATGTAGGCGGTGATGTAGGCGTCGGTCTGGATCTTGGTGAAGGCGCCGATGGTGGTGTCGTTCTCGACCACGCTGCCGCGGCCGACGACGACACGCTCGCCGAGCCTGCAGCGCTCGCGCACGCCGGCGTAGTCGCCGAGGATGCAGCCCGGCCCGAGCGTGGTGCCGCGATAGACGACGGCGCCGGTGCTGACCACGCAGCCGGCGCCGAGCTCGAGCGGCGCCAGCTCGCCGCGCTTGGCCGTGCTCGTCGGGGAGAGCGACGGCACCTTGCCCAGCACGGCGCCGTCCTGGATGAAGCAGCCGTCACCGATCACAGTGTCGTCGTAGACCACGACGTGGGCGCCGAACGCCACTCCGGCGCCGATGCGGACGTTGTCGCCGAGCAGCAGGTCGTGCCCCAGGTCTGAAGGCGTCAGCGCCACCGTGACCTCCTCGTGCGGCGGCCGGCCGGCCGCGCGACGGCCGCGCTCAGGCGAGCTCGGCCGTCTTCACCGGCCGGCCGCCCTCGCGCAGGCTGATCTCCATGGCTTCGAGCACGCGTACGACGTTGAGCGCGTCGCGCCCGTCGGAGAGCGGGCGCGCGCCGTCGCGGACGCAGTCGACGAAGTGCTGGCACTCGATGCGCAGCGGCTCCTCGTTCGAGATCTTCGGGATGTGGATGTCGCCGAAGTGCAGGGTGACGAACTCGCCGTAGGTCTCGAACTGGGTGCGCGTCGTGGTCGCGCCCTTGTCGTAGATCGTCACCTTGCGGTCGGCCTCCATGTCGTCGAAGACGACCATCTTGTCGGAGCCCACGACGGTGATCTTGCGGCTCTTGTGGGGGTCGAGCCAGCTCACGTGCAAATGGCCGACCATACCGCTCGGGTACTTGATGTAACCGAAGACGACGTCCTCGACGTCGTCCTGCAGGTAGCACTCGCCGCGCGCCGAGACCTCCTCGGGCTCCTCGCCGGTGACGTAGTTGATGACCGAGATGTCGTGGGGCCCGAGGCTCCAGAGGGCGTTCTCGTCCTTGCGCACCTTGCCGAGGTTGAGGCGGTTCGAGTAGACGTAGAAGACACGCCCCAGCGCGCCGCTGTCGACCAGCTCCTTCACCTTGCGCACCCCGGGATGGTACTCGAGCAGGTGGCCGACCATGAGGCGCACGCCCCGGGCCGCGGCCGTGTCCAGCAGGTCCTGGGCGTCGGCCGCGCGGAGGGCGATCGGCTTCTCGATCATGGCGTGCTTGCCCGCTTCGAGAGCGCGCTTGCCGAGCGTGTAGTGCGTGGGCACCGAGGTCGCGACGACCACGGCGTCGAGCGTCTCGTCGCCGAGCAGCTCGTCGAGGTCGGCGGTGACCACGGCGTTGGGGAAGAGGCCGCGAGCCTTGGCCCGGTTGGCCTCTTCGAGGTCGCAGCAGTAGGCGAGCTCGGCGTCGGGCAGGCGGTCGAAGTTGCGCGCCAGGTTGGGGCCCCAGTAGCCCAGACCCACCACGCCCACGCGGACTTTGTCACTCACGTCGCTTCACCATCCTCGGGTGCGGCGCCGGGGCCGCGTGGCCGGGGCCCTCGGGCGGGCCCCGCCGCTAGAGTTTCCAGACGTTCCCCGTGCTCGGGAGACCGGCGGTCGCGTTGCGGAAGTCGACCACGAGCGGAGCCTGCTCGACGAGCGCCCGGTAGTCGACGGAGCTGTGCGCGGTGACGATGGCCACCGCGTCGTACTCGGCGAGCGGGCGCCCGTCGGTGAGGCTCACCGACGAGAGACCGTACTCGGCGAGCGCCGGCACGAACGGGTCGTGGTAGGAGACGTCGGCGCCGTGCGCCTGGAGCCGGCGGATGACCTTCAGCGCCGGCGACTCGCGCAGGTCGTCGATGTCGGCCTTGTAGGCGGCGCCGATGACCAGCACCTTCGCGTCTTTGAGACTCTTGCCCCGGCTGTTGAGGGCCAGGTGGAGCTTCTCGACGCAGAAGTACGGCATGTTCTCGTTGACCTTGCCGGCGAGCTCGATGAACTCGGTCCAGAAGTCGAACTCGCGCGCCTTCCACGACAGGTAGAAGGGGTCGACCGGGATGCAGTGGCCGCCGAGCCCGGGGCCCGGCTGGAACTTCATGAAGCCGAAGGGCTTGGTGGCCGCCGCCTCGACGACCTCCCAGACGTCGACCTGCATGCGGTCGCAGAGCATCGCCAGCTCGTTGACGAGGGCGATGTTGACGCTGCGGAAGATGTTCTCGAGCAGCTTCGTCATCTCGGCGACCTCGGGGGTCGACACCGGGACGAGATGGTCGATGGCGGTGCCGTAGACCTCGAGCGCCTTCGCCGTGCAGGCGGGCGAGAGGCCCCCGATGACCTTGGGCGTCGTCTTCGTCGTGTAGTCGAGTCGGCCGGGGTCGACTCTCTCGGGCGAGAAGGCGAGGTGCAGGTCGACGCCGGGCTTGAGCCCCGAGCCCGCCTCGATGATCGGGGCGAGCACCTCGCGCGTCGTGCCGGGGTAGGTCGTGCTCTCCAGCGTGACGAGCTGGCCGCGCCGCAGGTGACCGGCCAGCTCGGCCGTCGCCGCCGTCACCAGCGAGAGGTCGGGCTCGCGGTTGGCGTTGAGCGGCGTCGGCAGACAGATGACGACGGCGTCGCAGTCGGCGACCGCCGCGTAGTCGGTGGTCGCCCGCAGGCGCCCGGCGTCGACGACCCGTTTGAGCTCGTCGGCGGGCACGTCCTTGATGTAGCTCTCGCCGGCGTTGACGAGGTCGCAGCGTTCGGCGACGGCCTCGACGCCGACGACGTCGACGCCGGCGTCGGCGAACACCGTCGCGAGCGGCAGCCCCACGTAACCCAGCCCGATGATGGCGATCTTCACTCGAGGTCCTCCGGATGCGCCCGGCGTGCCCGGGCGGCTCAGGTCACGGCATTCTACCGCATGGCGGGAGGCGTCCCGTGCCGGGCCGCCCGGCGCATCGTCCCTACGCGCCGCGAGCACGCCGACACCGCGCTCGCGGTCCTCCGGGGCGACGACCGTACCATGGTATCGACTGGGCACAGGGTCGATAATCTGAGTGAAGACCCGAACACCGGACGGAGGCCATGACGCCGGGTCCCGATATCGAACGCATGCCGAACGACCTCGACCGCTTCCTCGGCGACTTCTTCCGCCGCGGCTGGCGCTCGGAGATCAAGTTCGATCCCCGCGAGGACCTGCTCTACCTGGTCGTCCACCTCGCCGACCAGCGGCTCTCGAGCGACGACCGCTTCCTCACCCTCGTCGACTACTTCGTGCGGGCGCGCTCCGACGCCCTCCACCGGAGCCGCGGACCGCGCCTGCGCTGCCGCTTGATCGACGCCGACGGGCAGGACCTGACGCCGCGCCTGGCCGGCCGCGGCGCCCGCCTGCTCGAGGACGTCGACCACACCTCGCCGATGCACCAGCGCCTGACCTTCCTCGGGCTGCGGCGACGGCTGGCGCGGCGGATCATCCCCGACGCGCTGCTCTGGGCCGCGGCCTTCGTCTTCGTCGTCGTGGTCGTCGGCCTGCCCCTCGACCTGGCGATCGGCCTGGGCGTCGCGGCCGTCCTGACCCAGGTGCTGGTCGTCACGCTCATCGCCCGCCGCGGTCCCTGAGCCGGCCACGATCCCTGAGCCCCGCCGCGGCGCCTGAGCCCGCCCCGGTCCTTGAGCCCGCTCCGGTCCTTGAGCCCGCTCCGGTCCTTGAGCCCGCCGCGGTCCGTCAGCGGGCCGCGGTCCCTCTGTACGCCACAGCACCCGGGCGAGCGGCGCCGCCCGCCGCGAAGGAGTGCGCCGCCTCCCGGCGAAGCGATGACCATGGCCCCCCAGATACCCGAGCGACCGTCGTCCCTGCGTCTGCTCGAGCGCCTCGCCGACCTCGTCGCGGCCACGGCGGTCGACGCCGTGCTGCACGCCGCCGTCGAGGCGGCGTGCCTCGCCACGGCGTCGACCCGCGGCCTCGCGGGACTCTGCGGCCCCGAGGGCGCGGCGACCGAGGACTGGTACGACCAGGAGCGGGGGTGGACCCCCGCGCGGCTGCGCTGGGCCGGCGACGAGGGCGCGCCCGGGCGCGTCTGCGTGTCGGCGACGCCGCTCGTGTGCAACGCCCTGCCGCCGTCGGCTGAAGGCCTGCCCGAGGCCACCGACTGGATCGGCTTCACACGCTTCGCCTGCGTCCCGCTCGTGCCCGGCGGGCCCGACCTCGGCGTCGCCGGGTTCATCGAGGTCGGCGACGCCGCACACGTGTACGGGCCCGGCGACGTGCGCAAGCTCGGCGCCCTCGCACGCCTCACGGCGACCCGGCTCGGCGAGCTCATGGCGCGGGCGCGGGACCAGCTCGACCGCCGTCTCCACGCGGCCGACGGCCAGGGCGCCACCTTGCTGTCGCTCGAGCCCGAGCAGGTGCTGCGCGCCACCGAAGAGCGGCTCGTCGCGGTGCTCGGCGGCGGCGAGGCGCTGGCCCTCCGCGTCGAGGGCGAGCGCCTCGCCGCCGCACACCCCCTCACCGAGGACGAGGAGGCGCTGCTCACCGCCGCCGTCGTCACCCGCCGCAGCCGGCGACGCGAGACCGAGGGCCCCGGCGACGGCACGCTGCTCGCCCTGCCTCTGCCGAGCGCCGGCGGCGTCGCCGGGGTGGTCCTCCTGCGCCCGCCCGACGGCGCCCCGGACACCTGGACCCACGCCCTGCTGACGATCGTCGCCGAACAGGCCGGCGCCGCGCTCGAGAACGCGGCCTCGCACGCGGTGCAGGTCGACATCGCGCGCCGCCTGCAGGACCGCCTGGCGCCGATCACGCCCCCGAGAGTGCCGGGCGTCGACGTCGCCGTCGAGTACCGTGCCGGTACTCCGGGCGCCGCGCGCGGCGGTGACTTCATCGACTTCTACCACCTGACCAAGGGACACCTCGCGCTGGTGGTCGGGGACGTGAGCGGACGCGGCGTCGACGCCCTCGCCCGGGCGTTCATCGCCAAGCACATCCTCCGCGCCCTCGTCACGGGCGGCCAGGTCTCCTGGCCGCCGCGCCCGGGCGCGGCCCTGCAGGGCCTGCACAACGCCCTCCTCGACGAGCTCGACGCCGAGCACTTCGTGACCGCCCTGTTCGCGACCCTCAACCTGCGCAGCGGCCGCCTGCAGCTCGCCAGCGCCGGCCACCCGGCGCCGATCATCATCGGCCGCACCCACGTCGAGCGCCCCCTGCTGCTCACCGCCCCGCCGATCGGCGTCGAGCCGACCGCCGAGTTGAACGCGCACCCCACCGAGACGTACACCCTCGCCCGCGGCGAGACCCTGCTCCTCTTCAGCGACGGCCTCAGTGAGATCCGCGACGCCGACGGCTCGTTCTACGAGGACCGGCTGCCCGAGGTCCTCGGGGCGCTCGCCGACGCCCCCGCCGCGTCGGTCGTGGCGCGCGTGCTCGAGGACGCGACCGCCTTCGCGGCGGAGCCGCTGGCCGACGACCTCGTCGTCGCCTGCGTCCGCTTCGGCACCGAGGCTTGACGCCGGAGCGGGGTCCGAGGCATGGCCCAGGCGGCCGCCGTCGTCCGTCCCGGCGGCACGAAGTGATAATCCTTCCTCGACCGTCGGCCGATACATCCCCGAAGACCGCTGTGAGGAGGTGACGGACGTGAGACAGGCTGGACCTGCGGGGCAGGGCGGATTCGCACGCGAGCTTCTCTGGGTGTCGCTCGTCGTCCTCGTCGGCGCGGTCGTGATCCTCGACGCCGTCTCGCTCTACTCGGCCTACGAGCGCGTCAGGAAGGACAGCAACGACGCCGCCCGCCTGGCGCGCCAGGTGCACCTGCAGGAGCTCGACGTGCGCAACGCCGAGCGGTCGGCCCGCACCCTCCTCGAGGACCGCGGCAACAAACTCACCGGCTTCGACACCGAGGGCAGCGGCGAGGCGACCGTCTTCATCGTCGCGGCAAAACGGCACGTCGACACCTACGCCTTCGGGTATCTCGTCTACATCCCCGGCCTGGACGGCTGGGTCGAACGCCGGCTGAACCCCAGCGCCAGCGCACGCAGCGACTGAGCGGGGAGCGACCGAGCGGGGAGCGCGCCGGCGCGCACGGTGACGGCGGCCGGCCGCGAGACCTGGACCCGCCCGGCGACGATGGTCCGACGGGCACTGTCGGCCCGCCCGGGGAGTGCGGCCCGCCGGAAGGCGGCGGCCCGCCGGGAGACGCCCCCGGTCAGCGACTCGTGAGCAGGCCCTGCCGGGCCGCGTGGCGCTCGAGCCCGAGACGTACGATCTCGTCCATCAGGGCGCGGGCCTCGAGACCGGTCGCCGCCCACAGCATCGGGAAGGCGCTGAAGCGCGTCATGCCCGGGATCGTGTTGATCTCGTTGATCAGGATGCGCCCGCCGTCACGCTCGAGGAAGAAGTCGCAGCGCGCGTAGCCCGCGCAGTCGACGGCACGGAAGGCGCGCACGGCGAGGTCGCGCACCGTCGCCGTCTGCTCGTCGGTGAGCGGCGCCGGGATCGCGAAGCTCATGAGGCCGTCGGTGTACTTGGCCTCGTAATCGTAGAACTCGTTGGCCGCCGTGACCTCGCCGGGGACGGAGGCCCGCGGCTCGTCGTTGCCGAGCACGCTGCACTCGAACTCGCGCCCGTCGGCGAAGGCCTCGACGATCACCTTGCGGTCGTAGCGGGCGGCGAACTCGAGGGCGGCGCCGAGCTCGGCGCGGTCGTGGGCCTTGGTCATACCGACGCTCGAGCCCAGGTTGCAGGGCTTGACGAAGACCGGGTAGGCGAAGCGCTCCTCGACGGCGGCGAGCGCGGCGTCGCCGGCGACCTCGGCGCCGCGCAGGACGATCGCATCCACCTGCGGCAGGCCGTGCGCGGCGAACACGGCCTTCATGAGCTCCTTGTCCATGCCCACCGCGCTCGCCGCCACGCCGGCCCCCGCGTAGGCCAGACCGGCGAGCTCGAGGAGCCCCTGGATGGTGCCGTCCTCGGCGAAGGTCCCGTGCATGATGGGGAAGGCGAAGTCGAGCGGCGTGAAGCCGCCGTCGGCCCCCGCGAGGCCGGGGCGCGCCGGGTCGACCGACAAGGTCACCGGCGCGCAGGTGTCGGCCTCGAGACCGCGCTCGAGGGCGGCGTCGAAGTCGGCCGGGCGCCACCAGCGACCGTCACGGTCGATGCCGACGGGCACGAGCTCGTACCGCGCCGGGTCGAGGGAGTCGGCGACGAAGCGCGCCGAGGCGAGCGAGATCTCGTGCTCGGCCGAGCGCCCGCCGAAGATGAGTGCGACCCGCAGCATCGTGCCAGCCTACCGGCGGGCCCGCGGTGAGTAAACCGCGGCCCGCGGGGCGTGGACCCTCACCCGGCGCGACAGGACTGCAGCCCGCGGCCCGCTCACGACGGCGGCGCGGCGGCGTCGAGGACGGCGCCGACGAGGCCGTCGAGGAAGTCGTCGAGCGCCCGCAGCTCGACCAGCGTCTCGCCCGGCGGCGGCAGCTCGCCGGCGACCACGGCGTCGCCGAGCACGTCGAGCACGGCGAGACGCACGGCCTGCACGCCGCCGGCCAGGTCGCGCGCGGCGAACCCGAGGGCAAGCCGGTGCTCCACTTCCTGGCGGAAATCGCTCTCGTAGCGGCGGCGGAGGCCGGGGACCTCGTACTCCTCGGCCTGCGAGACGGCGACGAGCTGCTCGACGAGCCCGCGGAGCAGGCGGTCGCCGACCGGGCTCGCCAGGAGCTCCGCGTACTCGTCGCTGACGCGTCCCGGCAGGGCGTCGTGCCAGCGGCGGCGAAGCTCCTCGCGCTGGTCGCGGAGGATGAAGGGCAGCCGATTCACGGCGCCGGCGTGTCCGACGACGGGTCCACGCACCGGCATTAGGCGTGGCGGCCCGATTTCCTGCCCCGCCGTGCCCCGGCGCGGCCGCCGTCCCTTTCGGACCACGGGAGGCGGGTATAATCCGACGACCCGCGGACGAAGGCACAGGTGACCAGCACCCCGACAGACGCCCCCTACCGGCGCTACCGACGACGACGCCGCCGCTGGCCCTACCTGACGGCGGCGGGCCTGGTGGTGGTCGCGGCGATCGTCGGCTGGCAGCTCTGGCGCGTCCCGTGGGTGTCGGCGACGACGCCCGGCCCCGACGCCTTCGTGAGCTCGCAGTCGCCGGTCGTCAAGCTGCACGTGCGCAACCTGCAGGAGCTCGCCGACGTGCGTGTCTTCTTCGCCGGGCGCGATGTCACCGAAGCGACGACGCTGAGCGGCGACCGGCTCTCCTTCGCCCCGCCGGACGATCTCGCCGACGGCACCTACGTCGTCCGCTTCAGCGCCCGGGCCTCGAACCTGTTCCGCCGCAGCATCGTCCAGGAGTGGCACTTCACCGTCGACACGGTCGACCCGACACTCGACGTCGACCCGTTGCTCCGCGAGGGCCAGATACGGACCGACCCCGCTCTGTTCACCGGCGAGAGCGAGCCCGGCGCCGTCGTCACGGCCGAGGTGGGCGACCTCACGGCGAGCGAGACGGTCACGGCCGAGGGCGACTTCCGTATCGAGATGGCCTTGCCGGAGGGCCCCGCCGAAGTGGCGCTGACCGCGACCGACAAGGCGGGCAACAGCGTGTCGCGCACGCTCTCCCTCTACGTGGACCCGTCGCCTCCGACGCTCCGGGTCACGCGCCTCGACAGCAAGGTCGACACGAACAGCTTGACGGTCAAGGTAGCGGCCGAGGATGGCGCGCGGGCGCCTGAGGTGCTCGCCACGCTCGACGACGAGCCGGTCGAGCTCGAGGGCTCGCCCGCCAAGGCCAAGCTCAAGTTCAAGGGCCTGGCCGAGGGCCGTCACACGCTCGTCGTGACGGCCACCGACCGGGGCGGCAACACCACGAGCGACACCCAGGTGTTCACCGTCGACAGCACCGAGCGCTTCGGCGCCGCGACCCTGATGCGCGGGGCACGCGGCAAGGACGTCCGGCAGTTGCAGGTCCGCCTCGCGCAGTTCGACCTGTACGACGGCGGCAACACCGGGCAGTTCGGCGAGCAGACCGAGGCCGCCGTGCTCGCTTTCCAGGAGAAGTTCGGCCTCACGGCCGACGGCATCGTCGGCCCGCGCATGCTGATGGCCCTCAGCGGCCACGTCGTCGTCGACCTCTCCGAGCTGAAGCTGTACCTCTACAAGGACGGGGAGCTCGCCAAGACGTACCGCGTCGCCGCCGGGGCCCCGGAGTTCCCCACGCCGACCGGCACGTTCGCGGTCACCTCGAAGGTGATGAACCCCACCTGGTACCCGCCGAACTCGGAGTGGGCGAAGGATGCCGAGCCTATCCCTCCAGGCATCGAGAACCCGCTCGGCACCCGCTGGATCGGGACGAGCGCGCCGGCGGTCGGCATCCACGGCACCCCGAGCCCCGGCTCGATCGGCACCTACGCCTCGCACGGCTGCATCCGCATGTACATCTCCGATGTCGAGGAGCTCTTCGAGAAGGTGGCCGTGGGCATGCCGGTCCTGATCCGCCAGTGAGCCCGGCGGCCCTCCCGGGCTGAGGCGGCAGTGGCCGAGATCATCCCCTTCCGCGGGCTGCGCTACGACCCGTCCCGGGTGGTGCTCGACGATGTCGTCGCACCGCCGTACGACGTGATCTCGCGCGACGAGGCCGCCGGGCTGCGCGCGCGCAGCCCGTACAACGCCGTCGCCCTCGACCTCCCGACGGCGACGCCCGGGGAGGGCGACCCGTACGGGCGCGCCGCCGCGGCGCTGGCCGCGTGGCGGGCGGCCGGCGTGCTGCGCCGCGACCCGCGGCCCTCCCTCTACCTCGTCGACGAGACCTTCCGCGGCCCGGACGGCTTCGAGCGCGTGCGCCGCGGGCTCATCGCGCGACTCAGGCTCGGTGCCCTCGACGAGGGCGTCGTGCTGCCGCACGAGAAGACGCACGCAGGGCCCAAGCTCGACCGCCTGCGCCTCTGGCGCGCCACGGCGACGACGATCAGCCCCATCTTCCTCCTCTTCCCCGACGACCGCGGCACGGTGGGGGCAGCGCTGGGGCGGGCGGCCGACGAGGCCGCCGCCCGCCCGGGCACCGCCCAGACCGCCCACGACCGCGACGGCAACCTCACCTCGGTGACCCCCATCGAGGGATCCGCCGTCGAGGGTCTCGTCGCCGCCCTTCGCGACGAGCGTCTCTTCATCGCCGACGGACACCACCGCTACGAGACGGCGCTCGCCTACCGCGACGAGCGGCGCGCGGCCGGCGACCACGGCGCCGACGAGCTCATGGTCTACCTCTGCAGCATGCGCGACCCGGGGCTCGCCGTCTTCCCCACCCACCGCCTGCTGAAGGGCGTCGAGATCCCGGCGATGGACGAGGTGCTCGAGCGCCTGCGGCCCAAGTTCAGCATCTTCGGTGAGAGCGGCGCCGACGCCGACGCCTGCGACGCGATGACACGACACCTGGCCGACTTCGCCGACCGCGGCAAGGTCTTCGGCCTGTACTTCCCGCGCGAGCGCGCCTGCTGCACCGTCGAGCTCCGCGACCTCGCCGCCGTCGCGCACCTCCTGGACGAGGGCTTCTCGCCCGACGCGGCACGGCTCTCGGTCACCGTCCTGCACTACCTGATCCTGCG
>JAZBOM010000278.1:0-4685 GCA_036351205.1 Thermoleophilia bacterium
ACGCGCGCGTGGCGATGCTCTTGCGCAACCGCTCCCCGACGAGCGCCGCATCGGCCCCGCGCGGCGGCAGGTCGGCGGCGGCCAGCTCGCCGCGCAGACGGTGCCCGAGCACCTCGGCGCCGGCGATCGCCGTGTGAGGCAGGATCACGGCGAACTCCTCGCCGCCGTAGCGCGCCGGGAGGTCGATGCCGCGGCGGATCCCGGAGCTGAGCAGTGTCGCCACCTCGCGCAGCACCTCGTCGCCGAGCTGGTGCCCGAACTCGTCGTTGAAACCCTTGAAGTCGTCGATGTCGAACATGAGCAGCGAGAGCGGGAGTTCGTAGCGCAGAGCACGGGCGCACTCGTCGCGCAGGCGCTCCTGGAAGTGCCGGTGGTTGTACAGCCCCGTGAGCCCGTCGCGGATCGCCTGCTCGCGCACGCGACGGTACAGGCGCGCGTTCTCGAGCGCGACGCCCGCCTGGTTGGCGAGGACCTGCAGCGCTTCGACCTCGCCGTCCGAGAACCGCCGGCGGCCCGGCACGGTGACCTCGAGCACGCCGCGGGTGGCGCCCTTCGCGACCAGCGGCACCCGGAGCGCCGAGCGTGCCTCCCCGGTCTCCTGAGCCGGGGCGAGGAGGCCGGCCGCCTCCGGGGCGCCGCGTCCGGCGGCACCGGCGCGGTCACCGGTCGGGTCGCCGAGCATGGTCACTCGCGCGCGGGGCTCGGCGGCGGGCATGAGGCTCTCGCTGCCGCGCGCCACGCGCTCGAGCACCGCCTCTGTCTCCAGGGTGCCGACAAGGGCGCGCGTGGCGTCGACGACGTCGCGCAGCCGGCGGCTCTGCTCGCGCTGCCGGTCGTAGAGCCGCGTCGTGTTGATGGCCGCCGCGGCCAGCTCGGCCAACCCGCGCAGCAACTCGGTCTCGTCCGCGGTGAACTCGCGCTCGCGCTCCATCTCGTAGACGCGGATGAGGCCCACCGGGGCGGCGCCGAGCCACAGCGGCACCGTGAGGCAGGTGCGCTCTCCCCAGGCCAGCATCGAGGCGCGACGGTCGGGGGGCAGGTCGGTGTCGGAAGCGTGCTCGACGACGACCCGCCGGCCCTGCAGGATCGCACGCTCCCCGGGATACTCGGAGAGCTCGTACGCCGCGCCCAGCGCGTCGTCGGGCGCCGCGCCGGGGGCGACCGTGCGCTCGCAGAGCGCCCGGTAGACGAGCGCGTCGCGGGCGGGATCGTACTCGTAGATCGCACTCTGCGAGCAGCCGACGGCGGTCACGGCCTGACGGACCAGCTCGGCCAGCACCTCGTCGAGCTCCAGCGTCGAGCTCAGGACCCGGCTCGCTTCGAGCAGCGTCTCGAGACGGCGCGCGCCCTCGCGCCGCGCCGTGTAGAGGCGCGCGTTGTGGATCGCCACCGCCGCGGGCACGGCGAGCATCCGCATGAGCTCCTGCTCCTCGTCGGTGAAGCGGCGCGGCCCCGAGGTCTGGCAGACGCCGAGCAGCCCGATGACCTCGTCGTTGAAGATGAGTGGGATCTCCATCGAGGCGTGCTCGTGCCAGTACTCCATGACGCGCCGCTCCTCCGGATCGAGGTCGTCGTCATCGACGTACTCGACCACGAGGCGGCGCTCGTCGATCACCTTGAAGCGGCCGGGCCGTTCGGCGCGCGTCACGACCGTGCCCACGTAGGCCAGCTCGGCGTCGCTCACCCCGGGGCCCCACTCGCAGGCGTAGGTCAGCGCCTCGCGCGTCGCGTCGTACATGCTGATGTCGCACGAGTCGACGCCGAGGGCCTCGCCGACCCCGCGGGCCACCGCGGCGATGGCCTGCTCGACGTCCAGCTGGGCGGCCAGAGCCGCGCCGACCTCGAAGACGGTGCGGTGGGCGTGATCGACGGCGCTCACACTCCCCCCCAGCCCTCGAACGTCTCGACCCGGTTCTTGCCCGAACGCTTGGCCAGGTAGAGCGCCTTGTCCGCGTTGCGCACGAGTTCGTCCGGAGCGGCCGCCTGGCCGGGCGCGGCGGCGATGCCGATGCTCACCGTCACGTGGGTCCCTCCGGCACCGGTCACGCCCTCGAGCCCGCTGTCGGCGATCGAGCTGCGGATCCGCTCGCCGACCTCGCGGGCCGGTCTGCCGGCCGGCGGGGCGTCGGCGCCCAGCCGTTCGGCCAAGGCCCCGAGCTCGCGCGCCAGCCGCGCGCCGACGACGTGCGCGCCGTCGCGGGCCGTGTTCGGCAGCAGCACGGCGAACTCCTCGCCGCCGTAGCGGGCCGGGAAGTCGATCCCGCGGCGGATCTGGCTGCTGAGCACCCGGCCCACCTCGGCGAGCACCTGGTCGCCGGCCGGGTGTCCGTAGCGGTCGTTGAAGCGTTTGAAGTCGTCGACGTCGATGATGAGCAGCGAGAGCGGCAGCCCATAGCGCTGCGAGCGGGCGAACTCCTCATGGAGGCGCTCGTAGAAGTAGCGATGGTTGTAGAGCCCGGTGAGTCCGTCGGTGATCGCCTGCCGTTCGACGGCGCGGTACAGGCGCGCGTTCTCGAGGGCGGCCGCCGCCTGGTTGGCGACGACCTGGACCAGCTCGACCTCCTCGTGGCCGAATGTCGCCGGACGGGCGCGGTGAAGCCGGATGAAGCCGATCGCGTCGCGCTCGGCGACCATCGGCACGACCAGCGTCGTCAGGTCGTCGATGGCGTCCTGGGCGGGCCCCAGTGACGTGACGGCGCCGGCGGCGACCGGGTCGAGGCCGTCGAGGGCGGCTGCAGGTCCGACCGGCCCGCCGCCCTCGACGGCCTCCTCCCAGGCGATGGCCGCCTCATCGGGCGGCACGAAGCGCCCGTCGGGCGCGCGCAGCGCGACCACGACGTCCTCCTCGGGGACGACGAGCAGCTCGGCGAGCTGGACGCGGGCATTGGCGAGGACCTCCGCCGGGTCGAGCGCCGCCGCGACCGCGCGGCTGGTCTCGAGCAGCGCCAGCAGCCGCGCGTTCTGCGTGCCCTCGCGCTCGTACAGACGGGCCCGGGCGATGGCCACGGCAGCCTGCTCGGCGAGCGCGCGGGCGAGATCCAGCTCCTCTTCGGTGTAGCGCCGCTCGCGCTCCGTCTCGCCGAGGACCAGCAGCCCGAGGCGCTCGCCGCCGTACACGAGCGGCACGCAGAGCCGGGTCCGCTCGCCGAACACCTCCATGACCGCCCTCGTGTCGTCGTCCAGCAGGGGGTCCGCCACCGTGGTGACCAGAGACTCCTCGCCGTCGGGCATCGAGCCCGCCGCGACGCCACGCGACCGCAGGTCACAGCAGCCGTGAAGCTCGTCGGCCTCACCCGCCGGCCCGCGTCGCGACGCGGTCGCGCGCTCGACGAGCGCGCCCGTCCCCGCATCGGCCTCGCAGATCGCGCAGCGATCGCTGTCGAGCGCCCGTCGCGCCTCGCGCGAGACCCGCGTCAGGACCTCGTCGAGGGCCAGCGTCGTCACGAGCGCCCGGCCCGCGTCGAGCAGCGAGGTGAGGTGCCGCGTCTGCTCGGCCTGCCGACGGAAGGTGCGCGCGTTGTGGACGGCGGTGGCCGCCGGCACGGCGAGCAGGGCGGCGAGCCGCCGCTCCTCGTCGTCGAACCGCCGCGGGTAGCGTTTCTCGATCAGCGTGAGACACCCCACCACGGCGTCCTGGAACACCAGCGGCACCGTCATCGCCGCGAGCTCGCCCCACTGCTCCATCAGCCGACGGTCGAGGGGGTCCTCCTCGTCGTCGACGTACGACTCGAGGATCTGGCGATCGACGATCGTCGCCCGATACGTGGGCCGTTCCTCCAGGGTGGCCATGGTCCCCAGCCACGCCTCGTCCCCGGGCGTCAGCTCCTCTGCCCAGATGGCGCTGCCGACGAGCGTCCCGGTCTCCGGGTAGTACTCGTGCAGGTCGACCTCCCAGACGTCCAGCGCCTTCGCCACCAGACGGGCCACGGTCTGCAGGACGTCGTCCAGCGCGAGGCTCGCGGTGATCGCGGCCCCGACCTCGCAAGCGAGCTCGTACGGGTCCCTGTGGGTCGACTGTTGTCTCAATGGCTTACACCTGTCACTCCTATCGGCACCCGAGCCTGCCCGGATGAGCGTTGCGCCGGGCGCAGGAGTGGGGCGGCGAGTGGCGCCGGCCCGACGCTCCACAGACGCCGGCGGCGACGCCGGTCCATGGCTCCACATCGGCCTCCGGCAGGACCGACTGAAGCGGAATCCACGCGGCTAGACGAACGGGCATGCTCGGCGACAGGAGGAGAGGGGCGTTGCCGCCCGCCGACGAGCGCCCCAGGAGACCGCGCGCGATCGGGCCGCGGGTCGGTGCGCGGCCGCCCGGACGAGGGCCGGCGCCGACGGTCTCATGGTGGCAGGGGACCATCGCCGACGGCTCGCCGGACACAGCTGGCCGGCGGGCTCGTCAGACCGTTGTCAGAATGGGATGCGCGACGCGACGCCAAAGGGCTAAAGGAAACCCGGGGGATGCCGATTCATGCTGGCGGTACCCCCTTCAAGGGCCGGAGCCGAAAGGCTCTGGCCCTTCCCCTTTGTGCCCCGGGGACAGCCCGGATGCGGCCTTCACCCGGCGTCTTCGAGCATCCTCGACCTCACCGGAAGGCCGCCCACCGCCCTTTCGTCGCGCTCGCGCCTTCTGCTACAGTGGCGCCGTGGAAGGAGGCTCCGCGTGATCTACTGTGTGGTGCCGCCCG